>NZ_KB900536.1:3000-259080 GCF_000378965.1 Thioalkalivibrio thiocyanodenitrificans ARhD 1 | reverse complement strand
TCGGGCGTAACCCCAGCCCGATGAGGTGGTCGCGGTAGCGAATGATGTCTTGACGGTTGATCGCGGCAGCGCCCTTCCGGCCAACGACATGCTGGAAATCCTCAAGCACTCGGCGCACATCATCGAGTGTGCGCTGGGGACGGCGGGGATCGAAGCGTTTCCAATCCTCGTAGATTTCATCCAGCCCAGGCCCGTCGGCTACAGGCGGTGAAGATGCAGTGGCATGCCGGGTGAGCGGCGGCTCAGGTGTCCAGATCACCTCGCCCGCATCGCGTACCAGCTGCTGGTCATGTACTTCGGTGACGGTTTGCAGGAAACGATACAACAGGCTGCGATAGTGGCCCTCGTCTCCGCGCAGTTCTACACCGAGCAGGTGGAGGAAGGTCTGCAAGGCAGGCTCAATGCGCTCAAGGCGGCTGCGTTGCAAGGCCTCCGTGAGTAGCTCGCGGGTGGCGCGCCGCTGAGCTGCCCGTTCCTCGAACTCCTCGCTGAACAGGGCCTCTTGGCGACTGTACTCGTCGCCGGCCAGGGCATGGTGGCGCCACAACGCGCAGATTTCCTGGATGACGTTGTCATCCAGGAGCAGCTGGGTCTTCTCGCCATGGCGGGCCCGGAGTTCATCCCGCAAGCGCTGGCAACGGCGGTCGAAGCTCGCTGAGGCTTGGCGTGCCAGCCGGCAGGCCTCCCGGTGGTCCTTGGTCTTGAGCGAGAACCTTTCCTCGCGCTTGCCTAGATAGGGCTGAAGGTCGACCGGGATCTTGGCCCTGAAGTAGTACGTGGAATCGCGTTTCAGCAGGTGTGTTTGTTGGCTCATATCCGACATCTCGGTGTACCCCCGTGGTGTACCAGTCGGATATGTATAGGCACCGAAGGGTCAAGTGCTTGCAACCCTTTCAATACCTTAGAAAAATTTGGCGGAGAGGGTGGGATTCGAACCCACGGTACGCTCGCGCGTACAACGGTTTTCGAGACCGCCCCGTTCGACCACTCCGGCACCTCTCCAAAGGTCGATACTCCGTTCCGCGCTGCATCCTGCCCCGCAAGCGCGATCCCCGGACAGGCGCGGCCGGCTGGATCAATGCGCGGGGCCACTGAACCCGCGGGCCGTTCGGGGGTCGAAAACCCGGCTGCCCCGAACAGGGGAGGGCGTAGTATAGGCGGAAAATCAGGCGAGCTTAAGTCCTTGAGACTCTACAGACGACAGACAACGACCCTGCGGCGCCTGGAACTGGTGGCTTTCCTCGCCCTGGTGGTGGTCACGCTTGCCTTCTTCCTCAACCGCCCCGTGAACAGCCTGGAGCAGGTGCTGGACCGGGGCGAGCTGGTGGTGGCCATGCGGGTGAGTCCGACCACCTACTTCTCCGGTCCGGACGGGCCCACGGGGCTGGAGTATGAGCTGGCCCGGGCCTTTGCCGATCGCCTCGGGGTGCGCCTGCGCGTCGTGGTGCCGAACCGGTTCGAGGGCCTCCTGTCCATGGTGGAGCGGGGCCGCGTCGATCTCGGGGCGGCGGGCATCACCGTGACCGAGGCGCGCCGTGAGCGCATGCGTTTCGGTCCGCCCTACAAACAGGTCACCGAGCAGGTGGTCTACCGCATGGGCGCGGAGACACGGCCGCGCTCCATGGAGGACCTCAACGGCCTGCGGCTTGCCGTCGTGCCGGGCACGACCCACGCGGGCCGCCTCGCCGAGTCGCGCAGTGAATTCCCGGATCTGGACTGGGTCGAGGCTGCGAACGAGGATACCGGCGCGTTGCTGCGCAAGGTCTGGCTGGGTGAACTGGATCTGACGGTGGTCGACTCCACGGAACTGGCCTCCCAGCAGCGCTTCTATCCGGAACTGCGTGCGGCCTTCGACCTCTCGGAACCGACGGATCTGGCATGGGCCTTCCCGCTGCGCGGTGACACCAGCCTGCTGGAGGAAGCCGAGGCCTTCTTCGAGGAGATCCAGGCAGCCGGCTGGCTGGATCAGTTGCTGGAGCGTCATCTCGGACACGTGGGTGAACTGGATTACGCGGGCAGGGTGACCTTCGTCCGGCAGGTGGAGGGAAGGCTTCCCGAGTACCGGTCGCTGTTCAAGGAGGCGGCCCGGGTCCATGGCCTCGACTGGCGCCTGCTGGCGGCCATCAGCTACCAGGAGTCACACTGGAACCCGGATGCCGTCTCGCCCACCGGCGTTCGCGGCATGATGATGCTCACCGAGAAAACCGCGGCGCAGCTTGGCATCAGCGATCGGGTGGACGTGCGCGAGAGCATCATGGGCGGTGCGGAGTATTTCATGAGCATGCACGCGCGGATCCCGGATCGCATACCGGAGCCTGATCGCACCTGGCTTGCCCTGGCCGCCTACAACGTGGGATTCGGGCATCTGGAGGATGCGCGCAGGATCACGCAGGCCCAGGGGCGTGACCCGGACCGGTGGATGGACGTGATGGAGCACCTGCCGCTGCTGGCCCAGGAGGGCTGGTACCGGCAGACCCGCTTCGGCTTTGCCCGCGGCGGGGAACCGGTGCGCTACGTGCAGAATATCCGCAGCTATTACGACCTGCTGGTGTGGCTGACCAATGACGACGAGGGCAGGCCGCGGCCCCAGCGGCTCGTCCCCCTCCTGGGGCTCATGCCGCCCGGATTGTAGCCTGATGGACGGGCCTTGCCCCGTGCCGCCGGGTACAACGTATCATGCCCTTCATGCCTCGATCCCTACTGTTTGCCTTCGCGGTGATGCTGGCTGCGTGCGGCCAGCCCCAGGTGCAGTCGGCCGGCGCGGCCGGTGAGCCCCCCCGGCTGCACGACGATCACGTGGTCACGGACGACGGTTACACCCTCCCGTTGCACCGCTGGATGCCGGACGGCAAGCCGGTGCGTGCCGTGGCCCTGGGCCTGCATGGTTTCGGCGACTACGGGGCCGCCTTCGAGGCCCTGAGCGGACCCCTCAGTGCCTCGGGTATCGCCCTCTACGCCTACGATCAGCGGGGCTTCGGCAGCACCGGGCATCCGGGCATCTGGGCGGGACGGGAACGACTCGTGGCGGACGTGTCGCTGGTGGTCTCCCTGCTCAGGGAACGCCACGAGGGTCTGCCGGTATACCTTCTGGGAAAGAGCATGGGCGGGGCGGTGGCCCTGCTGGCCGTCACCGGAGAGACGCCGCCGGCGGTGGACGGCACGGTCTACATCGCTCCGGCGGTGTGGGGGCGCGAGACCATGCCCTGGTATCAGCGTCTGGGCCTGTGGATCATGCTGCGCATCCGCCCCGGCATGTACCTTTCGGGCGATGCGGCCCACGATCTGGGCATCCGGCCCACCGATGATCCGGAGGTCGCCCGCGCCCTGAGCCGTGACCCCCTTGTACAGAAAAGGGCACGCATCGACACCATACACGGCCTGACATCCCTCATGGGCGAGGCCCTGGACGCATCGGCCGGGCTGCCCGGTCCGGCGCTGATTCTCTACGGAGACAACGATCAGGTCATTCCGCCGCGGCCCGTGTGCGCCATGCTGGAGCGGCTGCCCGCCCAAAGGGCCGGGGAATGGCGCATGGCCCTCTACCCGGATGGCTATCACATGCTGACCCGCTACACAGGGGCTGCCGCCACCCACGGGGATGTGGCCGCCTGGCTGCTGGATCCCTCGAGCCCCTTGCCTTCGGGCGAGGAGGTGGATCTTGAAGGCGCCTGGTCCCGCCTCTGTCCCGGGGACCTGCCGGGTTAGCGCCCGATGCCGAGCACGTCGAGCACCTCCCCGGTGGCCTCCAGCACCCGGATCACCTGGTCCTCCGTCTCAAGGAGAATGGTGCCGTCGGGCTGACGGGGAAGGCGGCGCCTCAGTTCGTCGTCGATCCGTCGGCCGAAGCGGACCTGCGCCTGGTCCAGCACCTCGCCCCGCCCCACCTTGCGCACCCATCCGGGCGGAAGCCCGTCACCCCGCTCCATGCGCCGCTGCAGGCCCGGCGGCAGGTCCCGCCGGCCGTCCGCCAGTCCGGGGGAGGGGCGCTGATCCCGATCCCGGTACCATTGCCGGATGGCCTCGGCCTCCTCCCAGCGCAAGCGTTCATGCACCCGGCCCTCCCGGTCCCGGTGATGGGGTTCCAACTGCCGGCGCAGGCGTTCCGTCTCTTGCTCGTCGGCCGCCGCGGAGCGTTGCTGACGGCGGTTACCGCTACCTGGCTCCATGACTCGGGGCTGACCGGGGCGGATCTCCGTGGGTGCGCCCCGCGGCCCGTCGGCTCCGGTGCCCACCCCGGTGGGCGGGGGCTGGGCGTGGGCCGTCTGAACGAACAGCAGCAGTGACGCGAACAGGACCAGGACAATGTGGATGCGGATCACGAGGGTCTCCTGGGCGGGGTGGGCGGATGCGATACACTGACGCTAACTCAAGCGGAGACCGCCTGCATGGGATACCGTCCCAGTTCACGCAAGTTGTCATGCGGGAGACGTTCCGGTAGTGCTACGCATCATGCCCGGGCCCTGTCGCGACAGCATGAGCGGCGAGGCCTTCGATACCCGTGCCGAATTGCGCGCAGGCGATGATGTTTACACGGGCTGCGGGCGATTTCCGTGACGGAGGAACATATGCCGGCCAGGCTCTACTACGTCCATGATCCCATGTGCAGCTGGTGCTGGGCCTTTGCGCCCATGCTCCATGTTCTGGAGCAGGCGCTGCCCGCCGGAATGACCATGACGCGGCTGCTGGGCGGACTTGCCCCGGATACGGACGCGCCCATGCCCGAGGAGATGCGCCGCTATGTGCAGTCCGCCTGGCGGGAGGTGGAGAGGCGGGTGCCCGGCACCCGCTTCGATTTCCGTTTCTGGGAGGTGTGCCGGCCCAGGCGCGCCACCTATCCCGCGTGCCGGGCGGTGATCGCGGCACGCCGGCAGGGCGAGGCGTTCGATCGTCGCATGACCCGTGCCATCCAGGAGGCCTACTACCTCCGGGCACTCAACCCTTCCGAAGACGAGACCCTGATCGGGCTTGCCGCCGAGCTGGGGCTCGATGCGGCGGTCTTCACACGGGATCTGAACTCGCCCGGGGTGCACCGGGAGCTGGAGGACGAGATCGCCCGGTCACGGGCGATGGGAGTCACGAGTTTTCCGAGCCTGGCGCTCGAGGACGCCCACGGGCTGCACGGCATCCCTGTGAACTATCTGGACAGCCGTCCCATGGTCGAGGCCATTCGGCCCGCTGCGGATCTGTAGGCTCCGCGCTGCCTGGCGCGTGCCGCCACCAGGCAGCACATCTCCGTGCTGGCCGGTGCGGGCTGTCGCGCAAGTGCGGCCTTCCGATCCGACCGACCGGCAGGGCGCCGGGTGAGGTTCAGGATCTGGCCGTGCCACTGGCGGACTGAAGGATCTGGGACAGCCCCGCCACGGCACCACCGATGTTGCTCAGTTCCGCGGGCAGGATCAGCGTGTTGCCCTCCTTGGCGAGGCGTCCGAACTCGCGCACGTACTGTTCGGCAATGCGCAGGCTCACGGCCTCCTTGCCGCCGGGCTGGTTGATCGCCGTGGCGATGCGCTCGATGCCCTGCGCGGTGGCGGCGGCAAGCATCTGGATTTCCCTGGCCTTGCCCTCGGCCTCGTTGATCTGTTTCTGCTTCTCGGCCTCCGAGAGGTTGATGATCTGCATCCGCTCGCCCTCGGAGATATTGATCTTCTCCTGACGTTCCCCTTCGGAACGGGCCACCACGGCGCGGCGTTCACGCTCGGCGCGCATCTGCTGCTCCAGGGCGTCGTTGATGGTGGTGGGCAGTACGATATCGGCGATCTCGTAGCGCATGACCTTCACGCCCCAGGGCTGGGCGGCATCGTCCACGGCACGCACCACTTCCTCGTTGATCCTGGCTCGCTCCTCGAAGGTCTTGTCGAGTTCGATCTGCCCGATGATGGAGCGCAGGGTGGTCTGGGCGAGGCTCATGGCGGCAAAGCGGTAATCGGAGATGCCGTAGCTGGCCCCCTGGGCGTCCATCACCTGGAGATACAGGACGCCGTCCACGGACACGGAGATGTTGTCCTTGGTGATGCACTGCTGCTTGGGCACGTCCAGGGCCTCTTCCTTGAGGGTCTGCCTGTAGGCGACCCGGTCAATGAAAGGGATGAGGATGTGAAAGCCGGCGTCCAGTGTGCGGGAATACCGGCCCAGGCGCTCGACGATGTAGGCGGAACGCTGGGGCACGATCTGCGCCGTCTTGATCAGCGCCACCACCACGATGGCGAGGATGATCAGGGAGATGATGGTTGTGATGCTGATGCCGTCCATGTGATGTTTCCTTAAAGTGGTCTGAAATGAGTTGTTATGGGCATGTCACGAAGGGCCCGGCCCGGGCGGGCGGGGACTGACCTTGAGCACCAGCCCCCGTCGCCCGGTGGTCCACACCTGCTGGCCGGCCGTGATGGGCTCGTCGGATTCGGCGTTCCAGCGGGCACCGCTGTAATGCACCAGGCCGCTGCCGTTGGTGAAATCCTCTATGGCCACCACGGTTGTGCCCACCGGCAGGACCTCGACTCCGTGCTGGCCCGTGGTTGACGTACCCTGAAACCAGGTCCTGAGCCGGCTGCGGGTCAACAGCAGCAGCGTGACGCCCAGCGCGGCGAACAGCAGGATCTGAAGGTTGAGGGAGGGTTCGAAACCCGCAAACAGGATGATCGCCACCACGATGGCCGCAGCGCCGAAGAAGACGGCAATGATGCCGGGGAAGGCGAATTCGGAGAGGATGAGGATAACGCCCAGGAGAAACCAGAGCGATGCGGGGGTGACAGTCCAGTCAATGCTCATGAGCCGGGTCCCTGGAGTGAATGGTGAACCCGGGCATTATCCTGTGGGGCCGTGCGTCCGTAAACCGCGCGATGGAGCCGATGACGGACGGGCCCCGGATCTGCTCAGTGCTTGTGGCGGTAGCTGATGCGACCCTTGGTCAGGTCGTAAGGGGACATCTCCAGCTTCACCTTGTCGCCGGCCACCACGCGGATGCGGTAGCGGCGCATCTTGCCTGAGGCATAGGCGTGCACGTTCATGCCGTTCTCCAGTTCCACACGGAAACGCTGGTCGGGCATGACGTCGGTTACGGTACCTTCCATTTCGATCAGGTCTTCTTTGGGCATAAAATCTCCTCTTGCGTATCGGGCGGGTCCCGAAGGCCCTGACCCATACGATCACGGGATGGATGAATTGACTGGCCGGCGCCATGGCGCCAGGGCCGCGGACGCGCCACCCGGCGGGTGGCGCACATGGCGGGCAGCACCAATGCGGCTGCCCATCAAGTGGTTTTCGATTTTCTTATGCGTGTCACGTAAAGCGATAAGTAGCGCATTATACACGAATCGTGGAGGCCTTTCAGTGGCGGGGCAGACACGTCCGCCGCAACGCCGTGCCGACATCAGGTGCGACGTTGTGTGCCGCCCCGATGGTGCCCTAGCAGGCTGTTGAAAAAGTCTCCGGCGGATGCCAGGCAAGGCGGAAAGTGGCGAAAAAGCGCAGTGTACACGGGAGTACATGAGCATTTTGAGCCGCTTTCCAACGCAGCATGGCGCCGCCCGAGGGTTTTTCAACAGCCTGCTAAGCTCGATCGGGACCCAGCAGTCAATGATCAACCGCGTGCGCTGTTCTGAAAGGCATGCCGCCGTATGAATCGCGTGCGCCCGGATGAGGGCCAATGGTCTCCGGCGTGAGACAGTCCGATGCTGTGGACAGGGCGCGGCGCGCGACCCTGAAACTGCTGCTTGCCGGGGCGCTGGCGCCCCTGGTCGGCCGCGCGTCCGGCCGGCCGCGCATCGGGCTGGCGCTGGGCAGCGGCGGGGCCCGGGGGCTCGCCCATGTAATGGCCTTCGAGGTGCTCGACGAACTGGAATTGCGGCCGCACCGGGTCGCCGGTTCCAGCATGGGCGCAATCATGGGCGCCCTGTATGCCGCGGGGATGACGGCAGCCGGAATCCATGCGCAGATCGACCGTCTCACGGTGTCCCCGGACGAGACCTGGTTTCATTCCCTCCTGGAGGAGGATCTGTCCCGCTGGCTCGGGTTCTTCCAGCCGACCCTGGGCAGCGGCGGGCTGGTCAGGGCGGATGCCTTCCTGGACTTCCTGGAGCAGACCACCGGGCACGCCTCGTTCGAGGAACTGCCGATTCCCTTGCAGGTGGTGTCCACCGATCTGTGGAGCCGTGAGCAGGTGGTGCTGGAATCCGGCGCACTCTGGCCGGCGGTCAATGCCAGCATGGCCATGCCCGGCCTGTTCGCTCCCGTGAAACTCGATGATCGGGTGCTGGTGGACGGCGGACTCACCAATTCGCTGCCCTACGACCTGCTTCTGGAGGATTGCGACATCACCATCGCCGTGGACGCGCTGGGTACGCGCACGGCCGACGGTGCCCGGGAGCCTTCCTATTTCGATACAAGCTTCAACACGTTCCAGATCATGCAGGCGGCGATCCTTGAGGAGAAGCTCAAGCACAGGCAGCCGGATATTCTGATCAGGCCCGATATCCGTGACGTGCGGGTGCTCGAGTTCCATCGATTCAAGGAGATCTTCGAGCAGGCGCGCCCCGCGCAGGAGGCGCTCAGGAAGGCGCTCAAGGCGCGTCTGACGCCGCCTTGAGGATAATCGGCCTGATCTCAATCGCCGTCTCATCACCGGTGAACCAGACCACCCCGTCCTGGATGGTGCATTGCATCTGCATGTTGCGCCGGGCGAGGCCGGCCAGGGCCCGGGTGGTCTCCGGGGGCAGTGCGCATACCGATAGGTTGGCCAGCCGCTCGAGCCTGTCCCGGTTCTGATTCCACCAGGTTTCCGCGGTCCGTCCATAGCTGATCACGGCCACCTCGGTTGCCCGGCCGCAGGCCTTGCGGAGGCCGCGTTCGTCCGGCAGGCCGACATCGATCCAGCGACTGATGTGTCCGGTCAGATCCTCCTCGCGGAGGTCGGCCTCGTCGTCGGTGGACAGACCCCTGCCGAACTGAAGGGTGTCACTCGCGAACAGGGCGAAGGCGAGCACGCGCACCATCATGCGTTCATCCGTCTCCGAGGGATGACGGGCCAGGGTGAGCGCATGTTCACCGTAGTAATGACGATCCATGTCCGCGATCTGCAGCGTCGCCTTGAAGATGGTGGCCTTGAGTGCCATGGGTACACCTGTCTCTGTGATCGGGCAGGGCGTTCATCGTGACCGCCCTGGTGCAAGTATGCGGCCTTCAGGGCCTTCGATCCCCGTTGCCGCCCCCGCGGATCCCGGGTGCCCACGCCCGGCGGATGCGTGTCCTGCCTGCCCGGGGCCCGTTACATGGCGGCATGTCCGAACACCACGCCCACCGCGATCACCGCCGCGATGACGGCCACGAGGTCCGCGGTCAGGCACGCGGGCAGTGCATGGCGCAGGCGCCGCACGCCCACGGCGCCGAAGTAGACGGCGAGCACGTAGAAGGTGGTTTCCGTGGAGCCCTGCAACGTGGTGACCAGGTAACCCACATAGCTGTCCGGGCCGATGGCCGGGTCGTTGATGATGGAGGCCATGATCCCGTAGGCACCGGAACCGGACAGGGGGCGCAGCAGCGCCATGGGCAGCGCCTCGGGCGGCAGGCCCAGGGGTCCGGTGACGGGGCCGAGCAGGGCCACGAACGCCCCCAGGGCCCCGCTGGCCCGCAGCATGCCCACGGCCACGAGGATCGCCACCAGGTAGGGGATGATGCGCACCGCCACCTGGAAACCCTCCTTCGCCCCTTCCACGAAGACCTCGTAGATGCGCACGCCGCGCAGCATGCCGAAGGTGAGAAAGCCAAGCACCAGGCTCGGGATGATCCAGGGGGCGATGGCCTGGCCGTAGAGCACCGACAGGGGGATCAGCGCAACGAAGCCCAGCAGGGCCAGGGCGGACACCCAGCCCGGATAGGGTCGGTTCATGCCGTCGGGCAGGCTGGTGGTGTCGGTGTCCGCCGGGGTCGGGGCATCGAGCGGTTCCTCACTGCCCGGCGCGTCGTCCGGTTCCGGTGGCGGGGTTGCGGGCGTGGGCGGCAGGGGCGCCAGGCGCCGGAACAGAAATGCCGCGCTGATCCCGGCCACGGTGGCGCACAGGGTGGCGAACAGCGTGGTGGGCAGGATCCCCGCCGGATCCGAGGACCCCGCTGCCGCGCGCAGCGCGATCACGCCGGTGGGCAGCAGGGTCACGCTGGAGGTGTTGATGGCCAGGAACAGCACCATGGAGTCGGTGGCGGTGCCCGGTCGCGTATTGAGCTGATTGAGCGCCTGCATGGCGCGGATGCCGAAGGGCGTGGCGGCATTGCCCAGGCCCATCATGTTGGCGGAGAGATTGAGGATCATGGCGCCCATGGCCGGATGATCGGGGGGCACATCCGGGAACAGCCGCACCATCAGCGGGCGGATCAGCCGGGCCAGGATCGCCAGCAGGCCGCCGGCCTCGGCCACCTTGATGAGCCCCAGGAACAGGGTCATCACACCGATCAGTGCGATGGCCAGCTCCACCGCGCCCCCGGCGGCGTCGATGACACCGCCGGTGAGCTGCGTCATGGGGGATTCCCCTTCGCCGTCCCAGGCGAGCTGGTGCCATGCGGCGGTGGCAAAGGCGATGGCCACCAGGGCGAAGAAGATGACGTTCATGGGGCCGGATTATACTTGGGCGTGAGGCGTGAGGCGTGAGGCGTGAGGCGTGAGGCGTGAGGTGTCCGCGTCCATGGGAGTCTGCTTTTCAGGGACTTCTGCCCGAGGTCCTGCGGGACTTCGGCGGATTCGGGGTGTGCGCTATCCTGTCATGAAACCGGGAACTGGAGAGTTGTGATGAGCGGTCAGGACAAGTCGAGGCTGGACAAGGTGGTGGCGGAGGCGCGCCGCCAGGCGCTGGAGCGGGGGCAGGGCTACCGCGAACAGGCGCTGAAGATGTACCCGTGGGTGTGCGGCCGCTGCGGCCGGGAGTTCACCCGCGCCAACGTGCATGAGCTCACGGTGCATCATCGCAACCACGATCACGACTACAACCCGCCGGACGGCAGCAACTGGGAGCTGTTGTGCCTCTACTGCCACGACAACGAGCACCAGCGCCTGCTGGAAGCGGAGGCCAATCCCACGGGTGTCCAGGGCGGCAGTGCCGGGAAGGGCGCCACCCATTCCCCTTTTGCCGGGTTGAAGGATCTGCTTAAAGGCGGTCAGTAGTCCGTTGTCAGTGGTCCGTTGTAAGAGAACCCGTTGACAGGTACCCGGGGGCGAATCACGTTCCTGACAACTGACAACTGACAACTGACAACTGACAACTGACAACTGACAACTGACAACTGACCATTACCCATGCCCCTCCATGCGGGCACGGGTGCGTACCAGTCGGTCCTGCTGGTAGTCCTGGAATGCCTGTTCGATCTCTTCACGCCGGTTCATGACGAAGGGCCCGTACTGAACGATCGGCTCGCCGATGGGGCGTCCCGCCACCAGGATGACGCGCGCCCCCTGGTCCGCGGCCTCCAGCGCCGCGCCTTCCCCGTCGACCAGCACGGCCAGTTCGTGGGTGCTCACCGCGGTGTCGCCGACGTTGACCGCGCCCTCGTAGACGTAGATGAACGCGTTGTGCCCTTCCGGCAGCGCATGGCTGAAGCGCGCGCTCGCCTCCAGGGTGAGGTCCAGGTAATGCACGTCGGTGAGGGGGTCCTCGATGGGGCCGCGGGCCTCGCCGTGGGATCCCATGAGCACCTTGACCCGTGCGCCGGGCTCGTCGGTGACGGGGAAGGCCCCGGCGCCGTACTCCTGGTAGGCCGGATCGGACATCTTTTCCCGGGCGGGCAGGTTGATCCAGAGTTGGAAACCGCGCATGAGCCCGTCCTGCTGGCGGGGCATCTCCGAGTGGATCACGCCGCTTGCCGCCTTCATCCACTGGGCGCCGCCGCTTTTCAGATCCCCCTGGTTGCCCATGCTGTCCCGGTGCTCCATGTGGCCATTGAGCATGTAGGTAAAGGTGATGAACCCCCGGTGCGGGTGATCCGGAAACCCGGCCACGTAGTCATCCGGGTTGTCGCTGGAGAAATGATCCAGCATCAGGAACGGGTCCAGGTTCTTGAGCGCCGGCGTGCCGAGGCTGCGCCTGAGTTGCACGCCGGCGCCTTCGGAGACGGGCATCCCGCCGATTCTCGTCTTCACGGTACGTGGTTTCATGGGCGTTCTCCGGGTTGCGGGGAGGATGACATCATGGGAGTGATCTGTATTCTGGTGGTTTCTCACGTCCGAATAAACAGCGTAAAAGTGAATCCGGTGTTCGCATATTCGGAACGATCCTCTCTCCTGACGGAACCGCCACGGCACCGGAGGTACTGAAGAATGAGTATCGCAAAGAACGCCCATCCGCCGGGAAGATGTCCGAAGAGGCCGAACCGCCATGAGTGAACACAATCCGCTTTTCTCCCGCCGCCGTTTTCTGCACTGTGTGGCCGGGGCCGGGATATTGCCGTTCCTGCCCGTTTCACCGGTCGCCGCCGCGCCGGGGGAAACCATCACCCGGGTGATTCCGTCCAGCGGTGAACGGATTGCCGTGATCGGCATGGGCACCTGGCGCACCTTCGACGTGGGCAACGACGTGTCCCTGCGGGATGCGCGCACCGAGGTGCTGCGCACGTTCTTCGAGGAGGGCGGGCAGATGGTGGATTCGTCGCCCATGTACGGGTCATCGGAAGAGGTGCTGGGTTACGCCCTGCAACGCATCGATTCGCCGCCGCTGTTTTCCGCCACCAAGGTGTGGACCCGGGGGCGGCGCAGCGGCGAGGAGCAGATGGCGCGCTCGCGCCGGCTGTGGGGCGTGGACCGGTTCGATCTCATGCAGATCCACAACCTGGTGGACTGGGAGACGCATCTGGAGACCCTGCTCGCCGATCGGGACGAGGGCCGGATCCGATACCTCGGCATCACCACCTCCCATGGCCGCCAGCACGAGGAACTGGAAAGGATCATGAGGGAGCACCCCCTGGACTTCGTGCAGATCACATACAACATGCTGGACCGCGCCGCCGAGTCGAGGCTGCTGCCCCTGGCCCGGGAGCGGGGCATCGCGGTGATCATCAACCGGCCGTTTCGCGGTGCCGACCTGTTCCGCCGCGTGGAGGGCCGGCCCCTGCCGGGCTGGGCCGCCGAGATCGGCTGCGAGTACTGGTCCCAGGTGTTCCTGAAGTTCGTCGTCTCGCATCCCGCGGTCACCTGCGCCATCCCCGCCACACGGCGGGTGGAATACATGAAGCAGAACATGGCGGCGGGCAGAGGCGAGTTGCCCGATGAACCCCTGCGGCAACGTATGCTGAAGGAGCTTTGAGGCGGTCAGTTGTCCGTGGTCCGTTGTCAGTTGTAAAAGAACCCCCTGATAAGTTCCGGGGCCGATGACGTTCCCGACAACTGACAACTGACAACGGACCACGGACCACGGACAACTGACCAATGAAAGATTTCCATCTCGATGCCCGGCTTGAGGGTGACACCATTGCCCTGGGCGAATCCCCGTTGTGTCTCTACCGGCTGATGGACGATGCACGCTGGCCGTGGGTGATCCTGGTACCGAAACGCGGTGGTGTCACGGAGATCCATGATCTCGACGATGCGGATCACGACGCGCTCTGCCGGGAATCCCGCACCGTGGCCCGGGCCATGGCGGCGGCGTTCGCCGCCGATGCCATGAACGTGGCCAAGCTGGGCAACGTGGTCGCGCAGTTGCACCTGCACCACGTGGTGCGCCATCGCAACGACCCGGCCTGGCCCGGTCCGGTCTGGGGCGTCGGGCAAAGGGTGCCTTACGACGATCGGGAACGCGCGGAGATCGCGGCACGCCTGAGCCGCTGCCTGGATTTTTTGGTTGTCAGTGGTCGGTAGTCAGTTGTCGATGGTCAGTTGTCAGTTGTCAGTTGTCAGGAGCGTGATTCGCCCCCGGTGCCTGTCAACGGGTTCTCTTACAAAGGACCACTGACAACGGACTACTGACAACTGACCATCGACAACTGACAACTGACAACTGACTAACTCAAAGCCCCCCCGCAACTGGAGCCCTGTCCGGCGGTGCAGCCGTAGCAGTGATCCGCCACGGCGATGGGGCGGCCGGCCGGGTCCCGGCCCATAAGATCGCGCAGGTGCGTGCGCCCCGGTGCGCCGCCCAGCGGGATACGCAGCATCTGGTTGAAGTCGCAGTCGTACACGTACCCCTGCCAGTCGACACTGATCAGCGATCGGCACATGACCGCGTCCAGGTTCTCATCCCGGTGCGCCTCCCGGAGCAGCGTCATGTATTCGTCCAGCCGGCCCTCCCGGCGCAGTTGCTTCCCGAATCGGTGGATAGGCATGTTGGCGATGGTGTAGAGCTGGTTGAAGCGCACGCCGTAGTGTTTCTCGAGGTGTCGCTTGTAATCCGCTTCCAGGGGCCCCTGGGGCGGCGGCAGGGTGGGTCCCTGCGGGTTGTACACCAGGTCCAGCACCAGCCCGCTGCCCGGCTGTCCGTATCCCCGGGCGTTGAGTTGCCGGAGCCCGCGGATGCTGCCCCTGAACACACCGTCCCCCCGTTGGGCATCCACGTTCTCTTCCAGGTAACAGGGCAGGGAGGCCACCACGTCCACTCCCTGCGCGGCGAGGAAGTCGGCCAGGTCATCCTGACCGGGCTGCTCAAGGATGGTGAGGTTGCAGCGGTCGATGACCTTCACGCCCAGGCGCCGGGCCTCGGTCACCAGGTAGCGGAAATCCGGGTTCAACTCCGGTGCGCCGCCGGTCAGATCCAGCGTGGTGGCGCCGGATGTGCGCAGGCAGTTCAGCACCAGGTCCACGGTCCCGCGGTCCATGACTTCCCGGCGGTTGGGCCCCGCGTTCACATGGCAGTGAAAACAGGTCTGGTTGCACACGTAGCCCAGGTTCACCTGCAGGGTCTCGAGTTTGCCGCGCCGTATGGCCGGGAACGTGGATGACGGCAGGAAGGACAGGGGAAGGGTCGAGGACATGTATCGGGTATCTCCGGGGTTCCGTGTGCGTGGTTCAGGGTATCAGCCGCTGGATCCAGCGTACCAGCCGCCGGGTGCGCGGGCTGAACAGCCTTGGACCATACAGTGTGTTGACCGCGCGGCGGTGGATTTGTGCCAGCGTCGGGTAGGCGTGAATGGTGGCGGAGATTCGGCTCACCGGGATCTTCGCCTGCATGGCGAGCGCCAGCTCGTGAATCAGCTCCCCGGCGTGGGGACCGAGCAGCGTTGCGCCGAGCAGACGTCCCTTGCGCACCACCAGCCGTGCCTCACCCGCCGTCTCATTCTCCGCGATGGCCCGGTCCACCTGGCCGAAGGGGAAGCGCAGGATCTCCACATCCAGCCCCTGCCGGCGGGCCTCGGTCTCGTTGAGGCCGATGCGCGCCAGTTCCGGGTCACAGTAGATGACCCGCGGCACCACCCGATAGTCCACCCGCCGGGGCAGGCGGAACACGGCATTGCCGATGACGACACCGGCCTGGTACTCCGCCATGTGGGTGAAGGGGTGGGGGCCGCAGCAATCGCCGCAGGCGAAGATGTGTTTCACGCTGGTGCGCAGTCGCGCGTCCACGGTGATGCCGGTGCGGGTATGGGCCACGCCGGCCGCATCCAGTCCGAGGGCCTCGATATCGGGTTGTCTGCCTGCCGCGACGAGCAGTTCGTCCACCTCCACGGCAAACACCGTCTCTGACTCGCGGCCGCGCAGGGTCGTGACGACCCCGTTCTTCTCCACACGCTCCACGCCGACCCCGGTGAGAACGCGGATGCCTTCCCCTTCCAGGATGGAGCGCAGCGCCTCACCCGTCTCCGGGTCTTCCCCCGGGAGCAGCCGGGGCGCCATGTCCAGCAGCGTGACCCGGCTCCCCAGCCGCGCGAACGCCTGTGCCAGTTCCAGGCCGATGGGGCCGGCGCCGAGGACTGCAAGCCGGCGGGGCAGTTCACGCAGCGACCAGACCGTGTCGCTGGTGAGGTATCCGGCCTCCGCGAGCCCCGGGATGGGCGGCACCGCCGGGCGTGAGCCGGTGGCGATGACGAAACGCCGTCCGGAGATGCGCCGGTCGCCCGCGCGGACCTCCCGGGGGCCGGCGAAACGCGCCTCACCGAAGACCACGTCCACCCCGTAGCCGCGAAAGCGTTCCGGATCGTCATGGGCCTGGATGCTGTCGACCACCGAGCGCACCCGGTCCATCACTGCGCCGAGATCGACCCGGGGGTCCGCGGCCGGCAGACCGAATTCGGCGCCACGGCGCATGAGCGCGGCCACCCGGGCGGTGTGGATCAGCGTCTTGCTGGGCACGCAGCCGGTGTGCAGGCAGTCGCCGCCCAGTGCCGGGCCGCGTTCGATCAGCGTGGTGCGCACGCCCAGTTGTCCGGCGACACTGGCCACCACGAGCCCGGCGGGTCCGCCGCCGATGATCACCAGTTCCCGCGGTTTATGGTTGGAATCACTCATGTCATGGGATACGCGTGATCCCGGATCCCGGATGCAGGGAAATCCATGTGGTGAGGCATTCTATCCTCTTTGCGCGCCCGGCGGCTTCGCGAGACGACCCGGTGCCTACGGAGACCTCCAGCGCAGCTTCAGGCCGTGTTCCTCCAGTACGTGCAGGACCGAGGCCAGACACTGGTCCACGAAGCGTGTGTGGTGCGCGTTGGTGCGGGCAAGTCTCGCCCAGTGGCGCCCGTCGGGCAGCCCGGCAAGCTCGTAGACCCGGGGGGGCGGGTAGTAGAAGGCCCTGACGAACTGGCGGAACACCGCATTCATGAGTGGCCGGTACAGCGCCCGCTGCAGGGGCGACAGTTGATCGATGGTGCTGCCCAGGGTCTCCCGGGCATGGGCGATGTGACGCGCCTCGTCGATCACGTGCACAGTGATCATGTCGTGGATGGTCGGGCAGATGTCATCCCGGTGCTTGCGGATCAGGCGGTTCATCCGGTCCGGTACCTCCTCGCCGATGAGTACCGCGATCCAGAATGCGGCCGACTCGTAGGGTGCATGGCGGCCCAGCAGATTGGCCAGGTTGAAGCGCCGGAATCGCGTGCGGGGCATGGGCAGCCGCGAGCGGCGCATCAGTTCCAGGAACATCAGACTGTGCCCGGCCTCCTCGCGCAGTTCATGGAGCCGGTAGGCGGTTCGGGAGAGATCCGCGTCATCTCCCAGGGCGCGGCTGATGCGCTCCATGAAGAGGCTCTCTAGCCACAGGGCACCCTCGATGAAGTGGAGGAACTCATATCGGGAGAGGGCCTGACGGCGCTCCAGAGGCAGTGATTCATACGCGTCCAGTCCGTACAGGGACAGTGCCTGCTCCGGCAGCCAGAAGCTCTCCAGGTTCAGGGCCTCCCAGTCGACCCGGGCCAGGGGATCCCGGTAGGGGATGCTGTTGCGTCTCAGTTGTGCCAACAGCTCGGAGGATGGCTGGGTCATGGTCTCGTCGGGCCTTGAAGGGCGCTCGCACCGCCCCAACGTTTCGGGGAGGATGCGGAGAACTTCAGTGTTCTCTTAAATATCGTCGGAATGATAGCGACTTGTCATGCACGGGTACAATGACAGATATTCCACCGTCCGTACTTTCGGGGAAACCAGACGAGTATGAGCCGCAAGAAGAACATTTTCCGTGTCAGCTTCATCAACCGGGGCAAGGTCTACGAGGTCTTTGCCCAGAAGGTCTACCAGGGTGATCTCCACGGTTTCGTGGTCATCGAGCAGCTGATTTTCGGAGAGCGCAGTTCCGTGGTGGTGGATCCGGGCGAGGAGCGCCTGAAGGACGAGTTTCAGTCCGTGCGGCGCAGTTTCGTGCCCATGCATGCCGTGATCCGCATCGATGAGGTGGAAAAGGAGGGCATCGCCAAGATCCACGACCTGGGCGAGAACGTCACCCCGTTTCCCCCCGTCTATCCTCCCGCGGGCGGCCCGTCCGGCGGCTGAGGCCCCGGTCCGGCCGGCATTTACAGGGGCCCCGCATCTGGGGTAACCTTCCGCCCCTTGCCCGCGCGCAGAGCGCGCTGCGGGCAGCCGCCCGGACAGGGCGGACACCCAGCGGAGAGGTGGCCGAGCGGTCGAAGGCGCACGCCTGGAAAGTGTGTATACGGTAACCCCGTATCGAGGGTTCGAATCCCTCCCTCTCCGCCATATTCAAATGCAAGGGGCCCCGGGTTTTTCGGGGCCCCTTGCATTTGAATATGCATGAAGGCGTGATTCGAACCCGAGAGAATGGAGATGATGGGTCACGCGTAACCCCCTTCGGGTACTCGTCACGCCGATCCGCATGGGCACGCTGCGCTTTGCCCATCCTACCTCTCTCACCAGACCGCGCCGCAGCGCACCCCTCGCAATCCCGGACAAGGAGGTCTGGAATGACTGGCTATCGCAGAGTATGCATCCCCGGCGGAATCCATTTTTTCACGGTGGTGACCCAGGGACGCCGGCCGCTGCTCACCGAACCCGGCAACGTGGCGCGTCTTCGCGAAGGGTTTCGCCGCGGGCGGCCCATCCGTTCCACATCGATGCGTTGGTGATCCTGCCCGACCACCTGCACGCCATCTGGAGATTGCCGGAGGGTGATGGCGATTACGCGCTGCGCTGGCGGAAGATCAAGCATTACTTCAGCATCGGTCAGGACGCTGCGACGGACCGTGCCTCGCTGGAACGGCGACGCGAGAAGGGCGTCTGGCAACGGCGCTTCTGGGAGCATGCCATCCGCGACGAGGAGGACTGGCGTCGGCACATGGACTACGTCCACTACAACCCGGTCAAACATGGCTATGTGCCGGGCCCCGGGGATTGGCCGTACAGCTCGTTCGCCAGGGCGGTTGAGAGAGGGCTTTATACGTCGGACTGGGGTAAGGAGCCACCCGTTACCCTGGCGGAGACGGAGGGCGAGTGGGGCGAGTGACGGGTGACGTACCGGCCCTGCCGTCACCTGCCACCCGTCACGCTCGAACCGCATGGGCACGCTGCGCTTTGCCCATCCTACGGTGCGGTGGTGACGTGGGCCTGTAGGATGGGTCAAGCGAAGCGGACCCATGCTGTGCGGGAGGTCTGAGGGACATGCAGCACCCTTTGCCGGAACTTCCCTTTATGGGCGACACTCGGAAGGATATCGCCCGCCCCTTCAGTCCGGAGTACCAGATGCGAGCATCGCAGTCGCTTGTCGGTCCTTGTGCGTTTGTCCTCATGGCCGTGGCTGCCGCCGTGGCGGCCTCGCCCGCCACGGCGTCCTGCCCCGCGCCCGGCCAGTGGCTTACGCCCGAGGATACCGAACCGGGCGTGGACGCGCTGTTCTCGGAACTGGCCCGCGGCAGGGTGGTGCTGCTCGGCGAGCAGCATGCGCGCTGGGAACACCAGCGCTGGCAGCTCCACACCCTGGCCGGCCTGCACGCCCGCCGTCCGGACATGGTGATCGCCCTGGAGATGTTGCCCCGGCAGGCGCAACCGGCCCTGAACGCCTGGGTGGCCGGCGAGCTGGACGAGGCGACCTTCCTGGAGAAGAGCGACTGGCGGGGGGCCTGGGGTCATGGGTACGAGCCCTACATGCCCATCCTGCACTTTGCGCGGATGCACCGGGTGCCGGTGCTCGCCATCAACATCGACCGCGCCCTGCACGGGCGCCTGACCGTCGAGGGCTGGGACGCCGTGTCCGAGGGGCAGCGCTATCGCATCAGTGCGCCTGTGGCGCCTCCCGAGGCTTACCGTGCCCGGCTGGAGGCGGTCTATGCCGGACACCCCAGCGCATCGATCGAAGGCCATGAGGCGGAACGTTTTGTCGCCGGGCAGCTCGTCTGGGATCGCGTCCTCGCCGCAGGCCTCGCAGAGGCCGCCTCCGACGGCGCACTGGTGGTGGGCCTCATGGGGCGTGGGCACCTGGAATACGGCTATGGGGTGCCGCACCAACTGGCGGATCTGGGGATCGGGGACAGCCACGTGCTGCTGCCCTGGGACTCGGACGAGGACTGCGTGACGCCGCAGAAAGGCGTGGCTCACGCGGTGTTCGGGATCGCCGCGGGCGAGCGCCACGAGCCGCCGCGGCCCATGCTCCTCGGCGTGTTCATCGAGGCGGGCGAGGCCGGGGTGCTCGTGGTGGATATCGCGTCCGGCTCCGTGGCGGAGCACTCGGGCCTTGAGGCCGGTGATGTGATCACCCGCGCTGCCGGCCAGCGGCTGCGCGTCCCCGATGACCTGATATCGGTGATACGGCGTCAGGCGCCCGGCACCGTGTTGCCGTTGAGCGTGCTGCGCGACGGCAGCGAGATGGAAGTGCTTGCCCGTTTTCCCGCGCGTTCCGATTGAGCCGTCCATGACATTCGTACGGCTGCCAGCCACGTTTTTTGCCGCGCTCATGGCCGCATCGGCCATCGCCGGTGCGGAACCGGCCGGGGAGGTCATCCCGGAAAAGTTCCTGGACGTGACCATCGATCCCGCGGAGCGATCCGTCCGGGGTGAGTTGCGCATGCATCGTCCGCCCGGCGTGTCGGAGTTTCGTCTCCGGGATGGTCTGCGCGTGCACGAGGTGCGGGTCGGCGAAGAGACGCTGCAGGTCGCGCGCACGCCGGGCGGTCGCTACCGGATCCGGGTGCCCGAGGTGGCGCCCCCGGTGGTCATCACCTGGAGCGGGACCCTGCCGGCCCCGGACGATGGTGTGGCCGGGATGTTCATGGACCGTGACGGCGGTTTCCTGTCGCCCGAAGGCGGCTGGTATCCGGTGTTCGAGCCGGGGCGTCCCTTTGCCCTGAGATTGCATGCGCGGGTGCCTTCCGGGCAACGCTTTGTCGCGACCGGTTCCCTGGTGGGCGAGGTCAATGACGACGGCACCCACTACAGCGCCGTTCATGCTCATCCCCGTATCAATGCCGTGGTACTGGCTTCCGGCCCGTGGCTGGAGCGCGGCATCGAGGTGGACGGTGTGCAAGTGCGCACCCTGTTCCCCGAAGCCCTGGATGCCGGCTACGCGCGGAAGTACCTGGAACACACGGCACAGTACCTTCGCAAGTTCGCCGCGCGCGCCGGGCCCTATCCCTACGAGAGCTTCACCATCGCGGCCTCGCCGGCACCCGTGGGCGTGGCGTTCCCCGCCTTCACCGTCCTCGGCGAGCGCGTCATTCCCCTGCCGTTCATTCCGCGCACCTCGCTGGCCCATGAACTGCTGCACAACTGGTGGGGTACCGGCGTGCGGGTGGACTACGTCTCGGGCAACTGGTCGGAGGCGCTCACCACCTATATGGCGGACTACCACCTGGCCGAGCAGCGCGGCGAGGCCCGGGAGACCCGCCATCGCTGGTTGCTGGATCTGGCGTCGTTGCCCCCCGAACTGGACCGGGCGCTGGTGACCTACCGCGGCGGCAACCGGGGGGCCGACCGCATCGTCGGTTACAACCATGGCGCCATGATGTTTCACATGCTGAACCGGCGTATCGGCGCGCAGGCCTTCGATGCGGGCACGCGCCTGTTCAGTGACCGCCACATGTTCCGGGTGGCCGTTTGGGATGACCTGCAGGCCGCCTTCAGCGAGGCGGCGGGCGAGGACCTGAGCGGTTTCTTCGACGCCTGGCTGCAGCGCCCGGGACTGCCCGAGCTGGCCCTGCGCGACGTGGAGCGCCGCCGTGACGGCGACGCCTGGGAGATCCGGGGCGTGCTCGAACAGGTGCAGGCCGACGATCCCTGGCCGCTTGCCGTGCCGCTGGTGGTGGAGACCGGCGACGGGCCGGTGCGCCAAACGGTATCCATGGGGGAGCGGCGTGTCCCGTTCAGCGTACGTGTCGCCGACGCGCCTGTGGCGATCGTGGCGGACCCGGACTACCACGTGCTGCGCCGGCTGGCAGATGCCCCGCCCATCCTGCGCACGACGACCCTGCAGCCTCGTGCCCGTCTGGCGACCACGCGGCCCGGGCTGGAAGACGTCGGGCCGGCCGTGCTGGGCCGCAGGCCGGAGCCTGCGGAGGCCTTCTCGCCGGATGCGCCGCTGCTGCTGGTGGGCGAGACGGGGGAAGTGGTCCGCTGGCTTGCGGCACAGGGGGTGCCCGAGCCGCCCGAAGCCATGGCACGGCGCGGACACGCGCGCGCGTGGACCGTGCCGGGCACGCGCCTCCTGGTGCTCAGCGCCGACGACATGGAGGGTCTGCGCAACCTGGTGGGCGCGTTGCGCCATCACGGGCACCGGAGCTACCTGGTGCAGGACGCGGACGGCCGCAGCATGGAGGCGGGCGTGTGGGAATCCGCCGAGGACCCCTTGCGGATCGTTTTTCAGGAATGACTGCGCCCCCGATGACCGCTCCATGCAGCCCTGATGACGCCGGGAACCTGATCACCGCAGCGCGGGGGCTGTCCGGTTACCAGCGATCCCCGCGTGCAACCGACTGGAGACCGCATTGAAACCATCCCGATCCGTGACCATCATCCGGCGCCTGCTTGCGCTCGTGGCCATCCTGTTCGGCGTCGTGACCATCATCGCGGGTGCACGCATCCTCGGCGGCGCCGATCCGGGATACACCGTGTTCGGTCCGCTGCTCATCTACAACACCGGCATGGGTGTTGCCTATGTGGCCGCGGGAATTCTCGCATGGCGCAATCCCCTGTCAGGCAGGCGTGCCGCTGCGGCGATCTCCCTGCTCAACCTGCTCGTACTGGGCGCGATCGCCTACCTGTACACGGCGGGGAGTGCCGTAGCCGTGGAGAGTCTCGGCGCGATGACTTTCCGAACGGTCGTCTGGCTGCTGTTGTTTCTCGGCCTGGCGTGGGTGAGCCGCCGGAGCAACGTCCACGGGATCGGACGCGACGCCTGATCCACCCGCCAAGGGTGCGCGTCGCACGATGTGCGGCAGCCATCACATACACCGACTGGAGCCCCTTCAGGGGCTCCGGAACCCGCCTTCCGGCCCAAGACCTCTTTCTCGCATCGCCATCTGCGGAATACGGAATAGGGACACCCGTGATTGGGTCGACATTTCCCGGTCAGGCTGATTGATTCAGGTCAAGACGGGCGGGAAAACATGTAGATATGATCCATCTTTAATGATGCTCATAAGTGCAATTGATGGGCCAATAGAGAGCTTTCGCCGATTTCAAGGAGGTACAGCCAACAAGCTCAGCAACCGACCATAGATAGAAGGGTTCTCATTAAGGGTCCTGCCACCAACAAGACCGCCCATGCAGGCGGCAACCGGGTTGGCCCGATCAGATCCATCCGCGCACCGGGCAGGTGAGTGGCCGTTGGTCTCTGTCGAGAGACTCAGCCGCCTCACAAGCAGCCGGGATTGCGATGGATCGATATAACCACCGTTGAAACCCGTAGGAGGAGTCATGAAACGACGGATCATTCACGCCGCCGTCATTGCCGCCGGTCTGCTTGCATCAGGGCCGGCATTTGCCACGCCGCCAAGTGCCGAAATGCTCAGCTTCAGTTGTGCGAGCTGCCACGGATACGAAGGTGTCAGTGTCGGACCGGCCACGCCATCGCTTGCGGGCATGCCTGAGGAATACTTCATCATGAGCATGCTGGATTACCAGGACGGTCGGCGCCCGGCTACGGTGATGGACCGCATCGCGGCGGGCTACACCGAGAAGGAGATCGAGATCATGGCCGGCTATTTCGCCTCGCTGCAGTATCGCCCGGCCCCCCAGTCGTTTGACGCCGCGCTGGCAAGCCGCGGTGCCGAACTCCACGCGGACCACTGCGAGCGCTGCCATTCCGAGAACGCCACGGTCCCCGAAGAGGATTCGATGGTGCTGGCCGGACAATGGCTTCCCTACCTGAGGAACAGCATCCGGGACTTCAAGGACCACAACCGTTCGCAGCCCAGTCGTATGCAGCGCAACACGGCGGATCTGTCCGATGATGACCTGGAGGCGCTGCTGCATTTCTACGCGAGCCAGCAGCAGCCAGAACTCTTTGTGCAGCGGTAAGGGGGAAGTGATGGCACAGTTCAATCGCAGAGATTTCCTCAAGGCGCTCGGCGTCACCGGTGTTGCGGCGAGCCTGCCGGTTGCCGGGGCCTACGCCGGATCCCACGGCGGCACCAGGGCCCGGGTGGTCGTGGTTGGCGGCGGTTCCGGTGGTGCGACGGCCGCCCGGTACCTGAAGAAGGCTGATCCGTCCATCGATGTGACCCTGATCGAGGCGAACCCGACCTACCACACGTGCTATTTCAGCAACCTGGTGATCGGCGGGATGCTGCCGATCGATCGCATCAAACACGGCTATGACGGGCTGCGTCGCTACGGCGTCAATGTGGTTCACGACACGGTCGTGGGCATCGACCCGGTCGCCCGGAAGGTGACAGCCAGCTCCGGTCAGACCTTCGAGTACGACCGCCTAGTGCTTTCCCCCGGCATCGAACTCCGGTGGAACGCGATCGAGGGATATGACGAGACGGCGAGCCAGACCATGCCCCATGCATGGAAGGCCGGTGACCAGACGTTGCTGCTGCGCAGGCAGCTCGAGGCCATGCCCGACGGGGGCGTGGTGGTGATGGCCGCCCCGCCGAACCCGTTCCGCTGTCCGCCCGGGCCTTACGAGCGCGCCTCGCTCATCGCCAACTACCTGAGGACCCACAAGCCCCGTGCGAAGCTCATCGTTGTCGATGCGAAGGATGCCTTCTCGAAGCAGGGGCTGTTCGAGCAGGCCTGGAACATGTACTACCCTGGCACACTCGAGTGGGTGAGAGCCGCCGATACCAACGGGGGCATCAGGCGGGTCGACACCCGCGCCATGACCCTTCACGGCGAGTTTCACCAGTTCAAGGCCGACGTGGCCAATGTGATCCCGCCCCAGAAGGCCGGGCGAATCGCCGGCGATGCCGGGCTGGTCGACGACTCCGGCTGGTGCCCGGTGAACCGTCATACCTTCGAGTCCACGATCGCCGAGAACGTGCATGTCATCGGCGACGCGGCCTCGGCGGCCGCCATGCCTAAGTCCGGCTACGCCGCGAGTTCCCAGGGCAAGGTGGCTGCACTTGCCATCGCGAGCATTGTGAATGGCCAGGAACCCCCGGCGCCGTCCTACGTCAACACTTGCTACAGCTTCGGGAACCCCGAGCACGCCTTCTCGGTGACCGGCGTCTACCGCCTGGGCGACGGGGCGATCGAGCAGGTGGCGGGTGGCGTGTCGCCCATCGATGCGCCGCAGGAGTTCCGCCGGCGCGAGGTCGACTACGCCTACAGCTGGTACAGCAACCTTACCCACGAGATGTTCGGTTGATCGCGACCGGGCGGGGCCGCTTGGCCCCGCCCGTTCCGATCCCGGTCCGCCTGGCCGGCCCGGGGAACAGGAGCTCTTGTCAGATGCGGCGCGTGCCCCGGCGATCAACCGGAGCTGGAACGGTTCCGTGAAGTGGTCCGCAAGCCAGGCATCGAGACATGTCCTTTGTTTCGGTTTGGCGGATGAAAGCGCTATCCGATATACAGGTAGATCACCGCGGCCTGGAGCATCAGGACAGCGAACCACCACCTCAGCCCCGAGGCGGACGCACCGAACCATAACAGGAGCAAGCGCAGCGTCACCATGAAAATGCACGCCAGGGTGAGGCCGAGCAGAATGGCGAACGTCGTCAGCGACACAAACTTGATGGTCCACCCCGGCTCTGTCCACCCGAACAGTGCCCGCAAGGCGGAGTAACTGATCCGGCGCCGCTCCAATGCATCGTCAACCACCCACACCAGGATCGCCCAAACCGACCACCCGGCGATCCCGATGCGCAGGGCCCTGTCCCCCCACTTCAGACGACTTGCCGACGGGGTCATCGATTCCCTTTCCACAGGATGCTCGCACACGGGGACTTCCAACTGCTTTCGGTCACAATCGCCACCATCTCCTCGCCCGTATTTCGGCCCTCAGACCGGTACCTGACATAACTGACGAAACTGGTTCATCCCCTTCAGGAACCGCCGCTTGAGGCGCACGGCAGCCTGGCTGGCGCGCCGTGCCATGTATTTATTCGTTGAGGCTTCGCATGAACCAGGACAGATCGGCAGCGTTCGCGCCATTGTTTGATCATGGCCCTGGCGGCTTCCCGTTCTGCCCCGGATCCGGTCTCCCTGGCCCTGTAACGGGCCACCAGGGATCAGTCGCCGTAGAGCCCTGTCTCGCAAGGATAGCTGAGTTTGCTCGACAGGCCCCCGGCACAGATCCGTACGTGCGCTACTAACGCATACGGCTCCTACATCGAGTCAGACACAAAGCCGCTGATTCGGGTATGGGTGTAGTACGCGGACACTGGGGATGAAATGCTTGATGAGGGCTGTCATTCGTTTCCACGGAATCCCAGCGCTCTTCTGACTTCGCCTCCTGAGTGCCCTCAACCATGCGCGGCAGACTTCCGCCCGGAAGGCATCAAGTGCCTGTTTGTTTCCCGGTACGGCGAAGTAGTTGAGATAACCCTGGACGACGCGGCGCAGCCACCGCCCGACATCAAACGGATGCCGGTGGCGGGTCTTCCTTAGCACCTGTTTGACCTGGCCGAGCTTTTCCCGCTGCTTTTTGGCAATGGTGTAGCGCCTGAGGGAAAAGCCTCCGTCACTTCGCCGCCTTGAGCACACGTGGGTGAACCCCAGGAAGTCGAAGGTCTCCGGCTTACCCTCTGCACGCCGGGCACGATTGCTTTGGGCAAATCGGCCAAACTCGATCAGGTGGGTCTTTTCGTCGTTCAGGCTCAGTCCAAACTTCGCCAGCCGTTCCTTTAGCTCAGCCTCAAAGCGCTGGCCATCGGCGCGGTACTGGAAGCCGATGATGCTGTCATCGGCGTAGCGTACGATGGTCGTTTCACCTCCAGCGCTCCTGTTACGCCATTGGCTTGCCCATAGGTCCAGAACGTAGTGCAGGTAGATGTTCCCCAGGATGGGGGAGATCACCGCACCTTGTGGCGTCCCCACCACGGTTCTTTCCCGTTTGCCGTCTTCGTCCACCCCACATTTGAGCGTGCGCTCGATAATGTGCAGTATCCGCTTGTCTGCGATCCGGTGCGCCAGAAACCGCATCATCCAGTCGTGGTCGATGGCGTCGAAGAACCCCTTGATGTCTGCATCCAGTACCCAGCTTGTCTTCCTGACGGTGATCGCCATGTAGACGGCATCCAGCGCCTGATGTTGCGAGCGGCCGGGCCGAAACCCGTAGCTGAACCCGAGGAAATCACTTTCGTAGATCGCCTCCAGGATCCACACCAGGGCCTGTTGGACCACTTTGTCTTCAATGGCGGTGATGCCGATCGGACGCGGTTTGCCGTTGGCCTTGGTGAGCCAGATCCGTTTGACGTGCCGGGGTTTGTAACGGTTGGTGTGAAGTCGCTGGTGAAGCTCGATGAGCCGCTCCTGGAGCCCCTCTCCATAGCCGCTCCAGTCCTCGCCATCGACCCCGGAGGCTGCCTTGCGGTTGAGGGCATAATACGCCTTCTCCAGCAGCTCCACCGTGACATGGTGCAGGAGGTTATTGAATCTCAGCCGACGGTCCCGTCTTGCTGCTTCATGTAGCCGGATCAGTCCAGGCGGCGTTTGCCCGATGCTCTGTGTCATCGTCACACCCCGTCCGATCCTGCTTTCTCTTTGTCAAAACCCTTCGCTCCACGAGCTCCGCCGGGGGCAGTCTGACTTCCTGTGTCACGCTCTGTACCCATTGTTCGCTCGCTTCTTCGCTACTATGGTCTTGTCCGACTTCCTGCTCACGTTGACAGCCGGGCGATGTACTTACTTCCCCGGATCCGACCCACGCCGGGACGGGCGCAGATCGTGAGCAGGATCTCCCGAGTTCCGCATAGAAGACATCAACACATGCTCCAGGTCTCTGACTCCGGAGAGCCTCGGCGGCTACTTGCCATGTCGCAGCCGCCGGTATGGCCTTCCCCTTCACCCAACAGAGTCGGCGCTCTCGACGTTGATTTCGGAGCTCAATACTGGGCCTGCATCTTCCCCTGTCAACGCTTAACCCCCGCCCTTACGGACAACGGCCCATGACTCGGGGTCTCGGTGGGTGGCTAACCCTTGCCAAGCAGAGGAATCTCACCTCCAATCTTCTACCGATTTATCTCGGCGCACTGGGTGTCCCCAGTTCTTTTATCATACTGAATCCGCGTCTTCGGTGAGGCGCCTTCCTTTGCCCTGGAGATATGCATGCTGCATCGCTGGACCCTCGCAATCGTGTTGTTCACATTGTCCGGCGAGGCAATGGCCAACGGTATGGAACTGGATGCCATCCTGGAACCCATCCGGGTGACCGATCGTGTGTACTACTTCAAGGGCTCCCTGGACGTGCGCAGCTACGAAAATCAGGCCGTCAATAACAACCTGGCCTTCGTGGTGACCGACAGCGGCGTGGTGCTGATCGACAGCGGGCCGTCCCGTTGGGTGGCGGAGCGGATCGAGCAGGCCATCGCGACGGTCACGGATCGGCCCGTGCGCTGGGTGATCAACAGCGGCAGCCAGGACCATCGCTGGCTCGGCAACGATTACTTCCACGAGCGTGGTGCCGAGATCATCGCCCTGAGGCGTACCACCGAGACCCAGGCGCGATTCGCCGATCAGCACCTGACACGCCTGGAGCGCATCCTGGCGGATCGGCTCGAGGGCACCCGACCCTTGCCCGCACCCGACCCCGTGGACGCGGAACGCCATGCCGTGACCCTCGGGGGTGTGGAACTTGAGGTGATCTACGCCGGTGATGCCCATTTCCCCGGCGACGTGCTGGTGTGGGTCCCCAATGAGGATACGGTGTTCACCGGGGATGTCGTGTACCTCGACCGTATCCTGGGTATCCACCCCTGGAGTGATATCCGGGGTTGGCTGGATGCCTTCGCGGAGCTGGAGGCCCTGGACCCCGCGCATGTGATCCCGGGCCACGGGATGGCGGCGGACATGGCGCGTTCCCGGGCCGACACCGGGGACTACCTGGCGGCCCTGCTGGCGGGGGTGCGCCGGGGGCTCGATGAATGGGAGGAGCTTCACGAAACCACAGAGCGTCTGGGCGAGATGCCGCGGTTTCGTCATCTGAGGCACTACGACGAGTGGCATCGCCTGAACATCAACCGGGTGTACCTGAATCTGGAGGCCGGTGAATAGATTTGTTCCGGGGAGGTTCAACCTGACCCCTCTCGTGCGCGTTCAGTTCCCGTCCACCCGGATCACGAACACATCCCGATCCAGACTCACGCCCTCCCGGCCGCGCGTCTCGCGGGGAGGCGTGGTCGCCCGGCCGGGCGGTGTGAACTGGCTTTGCACCTGCAGCTCGATGCGGTTCTTGCCCGGCTCGAGCGGGATGCGCACCGTCTCGCTCGTGCCGGGACGCGGGTTGAACAGGCGGCGCAATTGATTACGCTCAGGCGTCACGCGGAAGCTTCGCGGGTCGATGGTCTCGTGGTAGTGGATGGTCATCTCGAACTCGTGCGTGCCCGCCTCCACATGGAACTGGTCGCGCAGCGGGGCAGAGTAGGTCAGCAGTTCGTTGAGCTGATCGGGCTGCCCGCGGAACGGACTGCCGGGGAAGCGGACATCGGGCTCGGTGCCGTCGTCGGGGTACTCCTCGCCGGGGCAGGCGGGGCCCGTGGTGATGCCGGTGACGGTGAAGTCATCCGTCCAGGGTACGTCCTCATCGTGGTCCAGGTCACTGTAATCGTACTCGTGCTCGCGGTACCGCATGTTAGGAACCAGACGGTATTCGCGGGCACCAGGGGGATACGGAGAAATAAGCTGAAGACCAAGCTTGTTTTCTCCAGGAAGACCCACCATCCCCCAGTGCACGGCGTTGCTCTCGGAAATGCCAAACATTCCAGACTGTCCCCACGGCGCATCGACGGCAACCGGAACATGCTTACCGTCACGGGACACACTCGGCAAGGCGTCTGATGGAAAGTCCCGCGAATTGAATCCGCGTGGGTCTACCAATTCTCTACAACTGATATCCAGACGGAACGTTCCAACAGATCCAGTGTTCTCTGTCGGCATTCTGATGTCGTAGGTATAGACGAATAGTCCCTGCGCATTGCGGCCTACATTGAATGTCACCGAGGTCATGGAGATATCGTCATCGCGCAGGAAGGGATCCTTCTTCTCTGCTGCATATGGCGCGGGACTGCTGAGCAGCACAAATAGCGGCAAAGCGATTGAGTATTTGACTATTTCAGGCATAAGTAACCCCCATCAGTCGGGAAAGCGGTAATGAATTGAGCTTGTTCCGTGGAAGTCGATACCATCGAACCTTCCCGCCAGATAGTTCAGATACTTCAGCAAAGTCCACGGTTCCCCGCGAAACTCGATCGTCGCCACCCTCAAGTTCACACGCCCCATATCAACGCTGTTGAAATCGATATCAATCCCCTGCCGGTGCGAATCATGGCAGTGAGCATCCCGTGCCTCTTTCGTTGGACTGATATCCCTGAGCTTGTTGGCGATCACACCGCCATGCTCCAAGCTCGCATCGTTGAGCGAGAGCATCCGACCCGTCTCGATGTAGTAGATGTCCGCCAGGGTGATCACAGTCTCCAGGGTGCCCGGGGTGAGCCAGTGGGGTTTCGGGTCGTGGGGACATCCGCCACGATCGCCGAATCCCACGTGAGCCAGCTCGGAGGTGATCCGCACCAGCCCCGGGACCGCAATGAGCAGATCCTCCCCGGACTCGGATCCGAACACTTCCGGGTCGGCGACTGTGGCAGGCCGCCTCGGCGTGAAGCGGATGCGCTCCTCGGCGCCGTGATCCTCCGCCTGATACCGCGCCTGAAAGTAGCCACCCGCATCAGTCTCGACGCGGATCACGGTATCCTTCTGCTGCGGACCGTCCGGGTTGAGCACGGCCCCGTCGCCAAGGCCGTGGAACCGGCCCGTGCCGATGTCATTCTCCGCGAGATAGATCTGCCCGTTGGTGCCGCCCCTGACGGTGGCCTCGATGGTCACCTCCACGCCCGGCAGGGCCTGGTTGCAGCCCAGGTCATCGACCACCCGCCCACCGATGAGGGTCGATTGCCCCTCGGCGGATCGGGTGCGCCGAGGCTCGATCCGGCGCTCAGAGATCTCCGGCTCGACCCTTGGCACAAAGCGCGTCGCCCGGAAGGCATCCGATCCGATCGGCTTTCCATTGAAGTAGGTTGCCACGCTGCGGCGGGACTCGTCCGGCATGCAGAACACGCCGGTCGCCGCCCCCGCCGAGAAGCGACCGCCGGGTCCACAGTGGCCGTTGCTCCAGCACTGGTTCTCGCCTCCCAGATAGCGGATGTCGTGCCATGCAACCAGCCGTCCGTCCGCCACATCGTGCCACCGCCAGGAGAAGGTATCGCCCGGCTGTACAAGGTAGATCCATTCCTGCTCCTCGGGATCCCACTGCCACGGCTGGAAGATGACTCGGGCACCGGCAAAGCGGTACTCCTGGCGTTCAAACAGATTGTCCTGCATGAGATGAACGGACCCGCCGCTGGCGAACTGGATCAGCCCGTCAAAACGGACGTCGAGCGCCTGCGCCGTGGAGCAGGCGGCCGTCAGCGCCAGAGCCGAAAGGAGCTTCCCGCCCACGCCGCGTGTGTGGCCGAAGGCTGGGCAAGGCGAAGGAGAGGGATAACGCAGACCGTGCGGGGCGACGGTTTCCATACCGGGACTCCCTTCCGATAAGTCCATTTACTTTTTGTGGCTTATAGGAAGGCCCATCGAGTCTCGTCAAGGCCATTACAGCCCTCGGGGTGAAACAGGCGATGAATGGCGCAGGGTCGGGGATGAGCGGTCCCCCTTGCCCTTCTGGGGCACCCAACACTTTTTTGACAGCAACGAGCTCGTCGCATCCAACGATCATCGACGGATTAGCCGTGCACCTGATATAGCCGGCGCGACTGATCCATCCCCTTGAGGAACCGACGGCCCAGGCGCGCGGCAGCCTCGCGAAGGCGCTCCACATGCCCCAGAGCGGCCACGTGATGGCTTCGCCCTCCCCGGCGAACAAGGCGAAGATAGTGTTCCGGGTTCAGGCCGAGGCGCGTCAGTACGGGCGGCAGGTCTCCGGGGATCGCGCCTCGCTTGTCCTCCCGGATGGCGCGCCCGGCCCAATCGACCAGCTCCAGGTAGTCCTCGGTGGAGAATGAGAACCGGTTGGGATGCCGGTCCTGCGCAGGGGTCTCAAGCGCCATCAGCCGCGGCCTTTCAGGTTCCGGCTCGATCTTTGGCGGATCGTTGCTGGAGGCTGAGAGTTCGGCGATACGCTGCCGGATGGAGGTGAACTCGGATTCTTCCGGTGTATCCGCCAATCCGGCGCGCACCGGGTTGAGGTCCACGTAGCTCATGCAGGTGAGTATGGCCGCCTCATCCAGCAGCGCCTGGCTCTTGAAGCGACCCTCCCAGAAGCGGCCCTTGCAGCCGTCTTCCTCGTTGGCGCGCCGTGCCAGATATTCGTTGAGGCTTCGCATGAACCAGGACAGATCGGCGAGGCGTTCGCGCCACTCGGCGATCATGGCCCTGGCCTGCGCCCGTTCGGCCGCGGTGGCGGTCTTGCCGGCCCTGTAGCGGGTCACCAGCACGGGCAGCGAGAACAGCCGGTTCCAGCGCGCCATCACCTCCTCGTCAGACCAGCCCCGGGCCAGCTCCGGATCGAGGCGCACCACGTCGGGTAGCAAGGCGGCGTTACCGCCGCCCCGCCCCCTAAGAACCGTGCTTGCGACTTTCACCGCACACGGCTCAAGCCTTGCTAAGGCGCCGTGAAGCACCCGGCCGTGAGAAAGAACCGATGTCGTTGTTACCGGACAGAAGCCAACCCCTGGTGGCTCGGGTACGCGCGGTTGGCCGCGCGCCGTTGCTGAAAGTAATCCGCGTCCTGCGGATCATACGGGTTGGTTCCGGAACGCACGTGCACATGCCGCCGAATGGGGATGCGCGCGAGCGAGACCAGCGTGTGGCGATCGTCACCGTACACCCACTTCCGTGCCGCTTGCTGGTGGAAATAACGCTCCTTGATCCACCGTTGGTTTTTCTGTGGATGGCGGCGACGTGCCCAGTTCCATGTCATACGCCAGATCCAGTGGTCGAGTTTCTGAAACACGACCTGGCTGACCACGTGGCGAAAGTAGTTCCCCCAGCCCCGCAGGACGGGGTTGAGCATGCCGATGATCTCCGACTGGGGCCAGTGTCGGCCCTTTTGGAGGATCATCTCTACCTTCGCGCGCAAGTGGCCGATGCTGGCGCGTGATGGCTTGATCAGGAGCTTTCCACCGTACTTGCGGAAGTGGAACCCGAGGAAGTCGAACCCTTCATCGATGTGGACGATGCGGGTCTTCTCCGGTGCGAGGACCAGTCCGCGTTCTTTCAGAAATTCCGTGACCAACGGCATCACGTCCTGTTCGAGAATCGCCCGGCTTTCGCCGGTGATCACGAAGTCGTCGGCGAAACGGATCAGATTGACCTTGCCGCGGCGCTTGAAGCGGGCACGGAGGCGGTCTTCCAGTCCGTCGAGGGCCATGTTCGCGACCGTCGGGGAAATCACACCCCCTTGGGCCGTGCCCCGATCCGTGGGGAATAGGCGTCTCTGCTCCATGAACCCTGACTTCAGCCACGCCCGGAGTCGTCCTTGATGGGTCGGGGTGTGCTCGACGAGCCATTCGTGATCGAAGGCATCGAAACACGCCCGGATGTCCCCTTCCAGAATCCATTCCGCGCTGGTCCGTTTCGACAGTGCAGTGAAACACCGGGCCATCGCGTCCTGGGAATTCCGTTCCTTCCGGAAGCCGTAGGAGCACGAATCGGCCAAGGTTTCCGACACCGGGTCCAGTGCCAGCAGATCGAGCGCCTGTTCGGCCCGGTCACACTGCGCCGGGATGCCGAGGGCTCTCTTCTTTCCGTTCTTCTTGGGGATGTAGATCCGTCTGACGGGCAACGGCTGATAGCCCTGACGATGTAACGCTTGGGCTTGCTGCCACTTCTGCTCCGGGGTCTTCAGGACGATGCCGTCGACCCCGGCCGTGTTCTTCCCTCGGTTGGAAGTCACTCGCTGCACGGCCAGCAACTTGGCCCCGAGCGACTTCCGGAGCAGGCGCTGCAGCGAGCGAACCCGGTGCCACCGGCCTGCGCGTACGGCCTTCACGATCCGGGCTTGTAATCGGCTGACGTTCCGACGTACCGTTTCCCAGCAGATGCGGTTCCACGGTAGCGGGGCGTCCAGAGGGCCTTCAATGAAGCCAGTGGCGTTCATTGTCCAAGAAACCCTCGGGTAAAGCCTTTCCTCGGCCTTTCTCGTGATCCAAGACCCGCCGGAAGTGGGCGCCCTTTCGGGTGGGGCAAAGTCTGAACCCCTATCCGCCCGATTACGGGGCGGCGTTCGCTTTCTCCGGCATCCCTTACCCCCACTCGTACCGGCGACCCTCGCGGGTCGCTTTCCACGGTCCTTGTGGGCTCATTGGGGCTTACCACGTTCCGCACGCTTACCACTCCCGTGAGGAGTAGGTCCCGTCTGTCCGCCGGCACCACGATGTCAGCGCGGGATGACACCTAAACATCCCGACCGGGCTGCTTGCCATTTTGGCTTGTGCCTGTCAGCTCCTTTGGCACGTTCCACTTAACGACGGGTCGAATGACGGTTCACCTCGGTTGACCATCCCTCACACCCCTGGCTCCCGACCGCCCTGGAGCTGGCAGTCGCCACCGAACCTCACGGCGTGGTGACCCGTCCGCGGACGGAGGCTACGTTGTCTCAGACGCTTCGTACCCCGGGGTTACCCCCGACGCACGGCCCGATAGGGGACTGATGGCTGAACATCAGATCTAACTCCCTGATAAATAAGCGTGCGACTTCGTGTCGCACCAGGTGGTAATGGTTGGACATCACCGCATAGGCGCAGATGTCCACCGCATACACGGATTGCAACGCCCGAAGGCGCTCCAGCACCCAGTGCTTGCGGTGCTCGTAGCTCTTGCCGAAGAAGGCGTCCTGCCCACACAGAAACGCCCGCCGCACACAGCGGCAGATGCAGTGGTAGTACGGGGTGGTGTTCGGATGAACGAGTTCCCTTCGTGCTCGCGTCATTGGGGCTCTCCTTGTCCCAAGTGGTGGAATTGAAGCTAGTTCCTTGGATCCGGGTTGTCAACCGGGTCATGGGTGTCCTCTGTTTCTAGCCCGGAGCCGATGGTTAGATATCATTTAATCTTGTTATACGCCGCCACATCCCATGGAGGACTCCCAACACATGTTTCTACATAAGCGCGGACCTCATTCGACAGGCGGACGCTCAGCGGAGCGAGAAACAACAGGTATCGAGTTACATCGGCTTTCTGCACTTTTGGAGCGGGTTTCTCGCCGTGCGCGAGTGCCCCGCGTAGCTCAACAAACTTTCTGAGTCTTTCTTTTGATTCCGTTGACTTCATTCTTGTCCACGTGAAGCACTTCTCTGCCTTGCCGAAGCCAATGAGATCACGAAGAAGGTCAGAGATGTTGCCATATTTCGGGGTGTTGAACCTGCCGATGTGTCTATCTACCACGCGCCGCTTATGACTTGCCGCGACCGATTTCCACCCGTCACCAGCCAAATCCCAGACTTTCAGGTCATTTTTGTGGCACTTCAGAGCTTCGGCAATTGATTTCTTAATTGGAATTGGCAGCGCAGCTGGCGCTGGCGAGTTGTCAACGATGTAATCGAAGGCGCCACCAGCCAAGTCCTCGATAAACGCTTCAAATGACGCGCAAAGAAACAAAATCGCACTCTTGTTAAGCACCTCCACTTTGTGCCGTCGGCCAGGCGCGCGACCGGTTAGTGTTTGATGAACCAACATCAGTTGGAGCACCTCTTCTAAACTGTCCTTAAATATCAGTGTTGGAGGTTCCATTCGCTTCAAGATCTAACGAGACTGTCGAATTTCTGGATTGAGAAGCATCGGCCGGTTTACTTTCGGATTCACCATGAGTGAAACGGGAATTCCGTTCGGGACGCGGTCCTCCCACGTGGAAGACACGCCGGGGCCATGACGGGCGTCTGGCCCTTTCCGAAGGACTCGTTGACCACCTGATCCGAACAGCCTCCTGCCCGACCTACCACCTCATTTCTCCGTAATGCGCCAGCTTCTCGATGTTGTGCACCAGAGCGTATAGCCTCCATTGCCCCTCGACCTTGGCCTTGCCCCGTAGCGTCAGGCGATCCAGCCCTTTGTGATAACGCAGGTTACCAAACGGGGGCTCCACCGTCCCCAGGCGCCTGCCGTAGAGCATCCTCCCTCGCGGGCTGTCGATCTTCTCGCGCATGCGCCGCACGGCCGTGTCGGCCTCCTGCGCCGGCTCCCGAAAGAAAACCACCTGGCGCGGACTCTTCTGCCCGACATCTTTCAGGCAACGGGCTCGCTGCCGACAGGGACCGCAGGCCGATTTGGGCGCAGTGAACTTGATGCCACAGCGTCCGTTGATGCGCACGTTGGCCCCGTTGCGATACAAGGACTTGCCCGCCGGGCAGACACACGTCAAGCGATCGGGATCGTAGCTGAAGTCATTGGGACGATAATGCTCAGGGGGCGGCTTGGGGGGCTTGTACTTGTCTGCATCGACAAAACGCGGGTCGCGCTTGCGAAACAGATTGTCGGCGATGTAGGCGTCACAATGCTGCGCCGCCAGCCACTCCAGATTCTCGCCGCTGTGAAAGCCCGAATCCGCGCTCAACCGGGTGTCGGCAAGAATGTTGTCGCAGAGGTCCAACTCCTGGAAAGACTCCTGCAACCCTTCCAGCACCGGCTTGAGCAGCTCCTGCTCCTGGGGCACCCCGTGGGCCTGCGCCTCGACGATAATCTGATGCCTGGCGTCCGTGACCGCTACTGCCGTGTAGCCCTGGATGACCCCCTTGCCGGTGGCGAGCTTGGCGCTGTCATTGTCGGTGAGGTTGCTCTTGCGCTCCTTGCCTCGAGGACCGAGCTTGGGGCTTGTCTCCTTGAGAAACGCCTTGATCTTCGCGCTCTGTCGCTTGAGCTTCTCGATCTGCCGGGCACCGTGGCCTTCAAGCTCACTATCCGCCTCGCGCCCATCTGCCAGACGATGCGCCTTGAGCATCCGCCGCACCGCCCGATCAAGCTTGCGTGACTTCGACGCCAGCTCTTCGTGCCGGCCGCTCCATACCTTTGACGCATTGGACGGCAGCTTCACCCCATCGATGGCAAAATCCTCCCGCCCAATCAGCCCGGCCTGATCGCACACCAGCAGCACTTCGCGAAACACCGCCTCGATCGCCTCGGGCGAGCGGCTGATGAAGGCGGCGATCGTGGCATGATCCGGCTTGGCCTCGCCGGTCAGCGCCATGAACTGCACGTTCTCGCGGCAGGCCCGTTCAATACGGCGGCTCCCAATCAAACCTCTGGCGTAAGCAAACAGCACCGCCTTGAGCAAGACCTTCGGGTGATAGGCGCGGGCACCAGCCAGATCGTTATCGTAGTGCGCGTCGAACGCCGACAGATCCACCTCATGCTCCATGAGGTGGTGCAGCGCATACTCGAAAGTGCCCGGAAGGATCTGCTTCTCGAAACAGATCGCAACGAATGCATCCTGCGCGAGATTGGTCGGCTTGTAGCGGGGCATCCGTCCCTCCCTGTGCGACTAACCGCTGTTGGCGGGGGTCTATCTCTGCTTTGTCCGTAATTCTAAGCGGTTGGCGCGTTATTCGACAGTCTCAACGCCAGCCATAACCAGCTTCAAAAAGTGGAGCGCAGCGCAGCTTTTCGGGGTTCGAGTTTATGGCGTTGTTAGGCCTTATTTTGTTCAATTTGTTTATTAATCCAACGAGTTAAACGGCCACTGTTGTTGTCAGCAACAGCAAAGCGACCATCTGGTAGAATGACACATTGACATTCATAAGTTGTCAGTTGCAATTTATCGTCTTTTAGGGCAATTAAACCAGTACTAGTGAGGGACTCAATAAAATGATCAAAATCCTCACCTTCTTTCTCGATATACTCTCTCAATGACTTGTCATCTATGGATTCTTCTGCTCCATTGCAGAGTCTATTGAATATTACAAATTGAGCTGAAGAAACAATGGTTGGTGACCACTCACCTGCAGCTGCACGCTCTTTTAAAGTATCTTCACTGATTGGTGTATATTTGTATTCCCACCCTGCCAGGTCACCAACTGTTTTAATTTTCGCTGATAAAAATGGCGCAAAATTTTCAATACTAAGATCGTCTCCCCAAAGGTTTTCGACATTTATTTGATAAGACAACCGAGTCCAGATCAGCTCTAGAATAAGAAGAATGGGGTTCGCGTTACTTGATGCATAAAAGTTCCAAAAATCTGAATTCATTGGTGCGCTATATGGGTAGCCATTCATTTTAACAAGTGAGTAATTACCACACACAATTAGCTGCGGAAAGCTTCCGACACCAAAACCTTTTGTCCGTTGATTTTCTTCAATAAAAAAAAATAGCGCTTCTCTCAAAGAGCTTTCTTTTGTGCGCCCGGCACGGGCGCACTCCTGGGGGTGCAAGTCCCCCCGTAAGCTGGCCACAGCGAACGAAGCGAAGCGCAACTGCGGAAGGGTGACCGACCGTGGGGAGGAAGCGTGGAGCGTAAACCGCGAGCCGATGGACAAGAACCGGATACAAGGCGCTGCCGAGCAGGGCGAGCGGGCAAGAAGCCGCGAAGCTCTCGTGGCCAAGGCGAAGCGGCGTAAATGCGGCGGTTGTGCGGTGAAGGGGTGCGTTCTTACCCGGGGAGATCTCGCCTTGTGCCTGAAAGGGCGACGGTGTAGAGCCGGAGCGAGAAGTCAGCAGAGGCCGTAGTAGCTGCCAACAAGGGGCGAAGGGCCGAACGAGAAGGAGCGTCAAACGCCTTGTCGATGAGAACGGTAGAGCATCAGATGCCCGCATCAGCGGGGCGGGTTGTGAACGGCCAGGGTGAAGCCCTGCCCCGAAGGACCAGCGATGAAACCGGCCTCCCGCGACGAGGATCGGAGGACGCAGGGCGGGACCTGTTGGCGCAGGCGCTCGCGAGGGAGAACATGCAACGCGCCTGGAAGCGCGTGAAGGCAAACAAGGGAGCTGCGGGTGTTGACGGTCTGGACATAGCCCGGACGGGAGAACACCTCAAACACGCATGGCCGAGCATCCGGCAGCAGTTGCTGGACGGCACGTACAGGCCGCAGCCTGTGCGGCGCGTGGGCATCCCGAAGCCGGACGGGAGCGAACGGGAGTTGGGGATACCCACCGTCACCGACCGTCTGATTCAGCAGGCACTGCTGCAAGTGCTGCAACCGCAGATTGATCCGACCTTCAGCGAGCACAGCCACGGGTTCCGTCCCGGTCGCCGGGCGCGGGACGCGGTGCTGGCCGCGCAGCGCTACGTGAGCCAAGGTTGCCACATCGTGGTGGACATCGACCTGTCGAAGTTCTTCGACCGGGTCAACCACGACATCCTGATNGAGCGCCTGAGCAGGCGCGTGAACGATGCCGGGGTCATCCGGCTGGTGCGTGCCTACCTGAGCGCGGGCATCCTGGATGGCGGTGTGGTGATCGAGCGCGTGGGGGGGACGCCGCAGGGCGGCCCGCTCTCGCCGCTGTTGGCCAACGTGTTGCTGGACGAAGTGGATCGAGCGCTTGAACGCAGAGGCCATCGCTTCGCCCGCTACGCCGACGACTGCAACGTGTACGTGCGCAGTCAGAAGGCGGGCGAGCGGGTGATGCGTCTGCTGCGGCGCTGTTACGACAAACTGCGCTTGCGGATCAATGAATCCAAGAGTGCGGTGGCCCGCGTATTCGGCCGCAAATTCCTTGGTTACGCCCTGTGGCGGTCCGGGGATGGCGAGGTGCGACGCGGGGTGTCGGAAAAGGCGCTGGAGGCGTTCAGGCAGAGGGTCAGGCAACTGACCCGGCGCAACAGCGGGTGCAGCATGGCAGAGGTGATCGGCAGGTTGCGCAGTTATCTGCTGGGCTGGAAAGGGTACTTTGGGTTGGCGCAAACCCCCAGTGTCTGGCGCAGGCTGGACGAGTGGATACGCCGCCGCCTACGGTCCTTGCAGCTCAAACAGTGGCGACGCGGCAAGACGATCTACCGGGAACTGATCCGGCTGGGAGCCAGTGCCCGGGTGGCGCAATCGGTGGCGGCGCTGAGCCGCCGCTGGTGGCATAACAGCCTCTCTGCCGTGCACCACGTGCTGACGATTGCCTATTTTGAGCGGCTGGGAGTGCCGCGTCTCTCATGACCTCAACTTCTCGAACCGCCCGGTGCGGACCCGCATGCCGGGTGGTGTGGCAGGGGAACGGTCAGCTATGCTGACCGCCCCTATGCCGATTTGAACCCATGATATCCAAGCACGATCCTAATAGGCGATATATGCTCCATCACAAACGTGTGATAAAGAATCTCCATTTCTATACCGAGAGAATCAACTTTTGAATGCTCTGGCGGCATTAGTCCAGTAGCTTCTGAGAATGCTTTTCTAGCAGGACTTAGGTCGAATTTTTCACTCCCTTCGCCAGACTGGAGATAAGCCCCATAGTTGTCGGCTACACCGCGCAAATGAGCAAAAGAATCTTTCAAATCAGCTGAATAAAGCGTTTTTTTGACTTCTATGACTGCAATAACGTCTTTCACATGCCATTTATAAGAGTCAGTGTATGGTATTTTTTCGCCTTCACCTTTGACCAGCATACAATCGATTTCACCAGACATTGCTCCTTTGCCGTCATGAATAATTCCATGCTGCAACTGCAGACCCAGTGATTCAGGTATCGCTCTTCCTAGGACATCCGATGCCAACCCTTCATACATTTTTCCAATTGTCGGACCATGCTTTAACGAATACTCATCAAGTTTCGAGCGTTCTTCATGCATTATTCCCTTTAGCAATTCCGAAGCATCATGAATCATCGTAATACTCTTTGGTTATCTTATTGGGCTAACAGTGTATTGAACTGACGCCGCAGTATTGCGTAATAGGCTGCATCAGCCTATCGCACGAATGGCCGCGTCCGCCTGGCACGAAATCAGACGCAATGATGTCCCGGGCAGGATGCCCAGCTTTGCGATAAGGAGAACTCATAGGCCGGATCCTTCCCCTCCCAGTTCCCGCGCAGCCCCTCGTTTCTTTGATATCTATCGGAGGCCATTGGAGAAATATGCCGTTCCAGAGCGGCAGCGGCGCTGGTACGTCAAGCACGTCTAGACATTCATTAGGGCCCAAAACGGGTGCCGGATCAAGTCGGTTTCGGGGTCGGATCGCCCTGCATACCTGGAAGTGTTTGGCCGAGCGAATCGCATTGCGGGCTGGGAATTCTCGCAACGTATCACGGCGCTTCGGCACCCCCCGCGTCTCTCCGCTTTCAGCGTTCCCATGCGGGTTCTCCCGGAGAGTGCGTGAGCGGCGCAATCCACCTACTCCTGCAACCAACAAGCAGCCCGATGCCCCCCCACAGGCTCAAAATCCGGCGGCTCCCGCACATCGCAGGTGCCCGCCATCGCATGAGGACAACGCGGATGAAACCGGCACCCCGCGGGCGGATTCACCAGACTCGGCGGCTCCCCGGAAGGGACCTCCCGCTCGTGCAGCGCATTCTCCGCATCCGGATCGGCCAGCGCCGCCAGCAGGGCCTCGGTGTAGGGATGCTGGGGCGATTCCAGCAGGGCGTCCACGGGCGCCTGTTCCACCATGCGGCCGGCGTACATGACGAACACCCGGTGCGCGTAGTGGCGCACGGTGGACAGATCATGGGTGACGTAGAGCAGGGCGATGCCGTGCTCGTCCTGGATGCTGCGCAGCAGTTCCAGGATCTCCACGCGCACGGAGGCATCGAGCATGGAGACGGGCTCGTCGGCGATGATCATGCGCGGGCGCAGGAGCAGGGCGCGGGCGATCACCACGCGCTGCTGCTGGCCGCCACTCAACTGGTGCGGAAAGGCGTTCCTGATCTCCGTGGCCGAGCCGAGCCCCACCTCGTCCAGGGCGGCGTCGATGCGGCGGTCGCGCTCGGCGCGCGGGCCGATGCCGTGGATGATCAGCGGCTCGGCGAGGATGCGCCGAACGTTCATGAAGGGGGGCAGGGCGCCGTAGGGGTCCTGCTGCACATAACCCACCCCGGCGCGGTATTGCTTGAGTGCGGGGCCCGTCAGTTGCGCGAGGGACTGTCCGTCGAAACGCACCTCGCCGCCGGTGGGAAGGTAAAGGCCCAGCAGGGTGCGCACCAGGGAACTCTTGCCGCAGCCGCTTTCGCCCACCACCGCGGCCGACTCGCCCCGGTCGAGGGTGAAGTCCACGCCGTCCACGGCGCGCACGAAGCCGGCGCGCAGGAAGCCCCAGCGGCGCAGCTCGAAATGGGTGCGCAGGTCCCGGACGACCAGCAGCGGTTCGCTCATGGCTTCTCCCCGCCGGCATGGAGCCAGCAGTGCACCCGGTGGCGTTCGCCGGGCTGGAAGCCGGGGGGGTCCTCGTCACAGCGGCCGAAGCGCTTCGGGCAGCGTTCGGCGAAGCGGCAGCCCGCGGGCGGCTCCAGCAGGCTCGGCGGCCGGCCGGGAATCGACTCGGGGCGCGTCGTCTGGCGAAGGCGCGGCACCGAGGCCATGAGCATCTGCGAGTAGGGGTGCGCCGGAGTCGAGAAGAACTCGGCGGCGCTCGCCTCCTCGACGATCTTTCCGGCGTACATGAGCGCCACCCGGTCCGCCAGTTCGCTGGAGGTGGCCACGTCGTGGGTGATCAGGATGAAGCTCGTGCCCCGGGTGCGCTTGATGCGCTTGAGCACGTTCATGATGGCGGCCTGGGTGAGCACGTCCAGCGCCGAGGTGGGCTCGTCGAGGATGATCAGGTCGGGCTCGGTCACCAGGGCCATGGCCAGCACGGCGCGCTGGCGCATGCCGCCGGAGAGTTCGTGGGGGTAGCGCTGGAGAAAGTCCGCGGCGATGCCTACCTCGGCGAAGGCCTCCGCCGCGCGCGCCGCCGCCTCGCGCCGCGACCAGCCGCGATGGATGCGAAGCGGCTCGGAGACCTGCTCGCCCACCCGCACCACCGGGTTGAGGGCGTTCATGGCCGCCTGCATCACCATGGCGATGCGCACCCAGCGCACCTCGCGCCGGAAGCGTTCCTCGGGGTAGGCCATGACGTCGACGCCGCCGAGGCGCACCTGTCCCGTCGGGGCCCGGGCGTTGCGGGGCAGGGTGCGCATCAGGGCCTTGGCCAGCGAACTCTTGCCGCAGCCGGATTCACCGAGCACCACCAGGGCCTCGTGGCGCCGCACCTCCAGGTTCACGCCGTCCACCGCGCGCACCAGTCCGCGCTCGGTGGCGTAACTCATGCACAGGTCCTCGATCTCCAGCAGCGGCGCGTCACTCATCAGAGACTCCTCAGCCGCGGGTTGAACACCCGGTCCAGGGCGAAACCGAGCATGGCGAAGCCGAGGCCCGTGAGCATCAGCAGGAACGCCGGACCCACCACCCAGTAGTAGAAGCCGTGGTAGAGGGCGCTCTGGGTCTGGGCGTCGTGAAGCACCTTGCCCCAGGTGGGCAGCACCGGATCGCCCAGGCCCAGCACCGCGAGCGAGGCCTCCAGGAATACGTAGGTGGGGATCAGTGTCACGAAGGTGGGGATCAGCACCGGCAGGATGCGCGGCACCATGTAGCGCAGGATGATGCGCGGGCTGCCGGCCCCGTAGGCGCGCGCCGCCTCGATGTAGGGCGCCTCGCGGATGGGCAGCAGCATGGCCCGGTACATCTTGATCCCGGCGCTGAAGATGCCGAGCGCCACCACCACGCCGAGCATCAGCCAGATGCTGGTGGAATAGAGCGTGCCCACCATCACCAGGATCGGCAGCAGCGGCAGGATGATGTTCACCTCGGTCAGGCGCTGGATGGTGGCGTCGAGCCAGCCGCCGTACCAGACCCCGGCCGCGGCGATGATGAGCGTGGTGATGGTGGTCCCCACCGCCGCGATCAGGCCGAAGGCGAGCGCCACCGGCGTGCCCCAGAGCAGGGCCACCAGGAGGTCGCGGCGCTGGTGGTCGGTGCCGGCGAGACCGTGCACCCGGCCGTAGACGACCAGTTCGGCCTCGAGCCCCGCCGCCTCCTCGAAATGCACCGTCTCGATCACCAGTTCGTAGCGCCCCCGGCGCACCTCGGCCGTCTCGCCGGGCGTGCTGCCGGTGAACAGCCCCACCGCCGGCGGGAAGCCGAGGCGCGTCTCGAGCCCCGCGTCCTGGGACAGCGAGACCCGCTCCGAGGCCGCCACCCGCCGTGCGCCCAGCGGGATCGTCTCCCCGCCCGGGGTGTGCCAGGTGAGACGCACGAAGGGCTGGCGCTGCTCGAACCCGGCCTTGAGGAACAGGTTGATCTCGCTCGGGAAGTCGTCGTAGGGGAAGTCCAGGGCAAGCGTCATCGCCTGGATGCGCACGCCCTCGTAGGCCTCCTCGACGAGGGTCGCATCCGAAGTGGACAGACGGATCGTGCGCGGGGCGTTGCCGCGGGTGAGGCGGTCCACCCAGGCGGGGCGGGCGTTGACCGGCAGGTCCTGCCAGATCTCGCCGCCGCGCCACAGCCGCTGCGCCTCAGAGTAGGGGATGGCGATCACCGCGTAGAAGGCGGTGAACAGAAGCACGGCGATGATCAGCAGCCCCGCCACGGCGGACGGATAGCGCCGCAGCCGCCGGATGCCCTCGCGCCACGCGCCCGTCATCGCCGGCCTCCTTCGATGCGCACGCGGGGATCGAGGATCGCGTAGAGGATATCCAGCAGAAAGACCGTCACGGCCAGCAGGTAGGCGAAGATCACCACCGAGCCGATGATCACCGGCGTGTCGCGATGGCCGATGGCCTGGAACAGCAGCGAGCCGAGCCCCGGCCAGTTGAACACCTGCTCCAGGATGATCGCGCCGCTCCACAGGCCGATCAGCATCAGCAGGAAGCTGGTGACGATCGGCGAGAGCGTCGGGCGCAGGATGTAGCGCTGTTCGATCAGGCGGTCCGGCAGCCCCTTGGCGCGGGCCATCTCCACGTAGTCCTCGCTGGAGTGGATCAGGAAGAAGGTGCGCCAGGAATAGATGGAGATGAAGATCGAGGAGATGAACATGGCGGCCACGGGCAGCGCCATGTGCCTGAGCACGCTCGCGGCGTAGGCCCAGCCGTCCTCGGGCGGCGGCACCGCCACCATGCCGCCGCTCGGGAACAGGGGCATGACGAAGGCCAGCAGCAGGATGAGGAAGATGCCGTAGAACCAGCCCGGCGCCGCCGAACTGGGCGCCAGGGCGATCACCGCCTGGTCGAGGCGGCTGCCGTAGCGGCGCGAGAGCCCCAGGGCCGCGAACACGGCGACGAAGAACACCAGCAGGTTCGCGGTGCCGAACAGCAGCAGCGTGGCCGGCAGGCGCTCGACGATGATGTTGTAGACCTGGCGCGAGCCGGCGTCGCTGTGCATCTGTTCGGCGCGGCCGAGATCCAGCAGCATGGCCTGGCGCAGGTAGTCGAAGCTGCGCAGTATGAAGGGCTCGTCCAGGCGCAGGCGTTCCACCTCGAGGCCCACCTGCCGCTGCATGATCGCGGTGCGCTCCTCCGCGGTCAGGTCATGGAAGGCCGGGTCGGCGCGCACCTGCTCGGCCACCTGGCTCTCGATCTGCACCAGGCGCAGCTGATCCACCTGTCCGCCCATGTTGGCGATGACGATGGTGAGATAGACCCCGATCAGGACCGTCACCAGCAGGGCCAGCAGGCGGCGCAGGGTGAACAGCGTGAGTCGCCGCAGGTCGCGCATCAGGCCGGGCACGCGGGCGAGCGGGGCGCTCGATTCACTCATCGGGGTTCTCCTCGCGGCGCACCGCCTCGCGCCGGGACGGCACGGTGGCGAAGGCGTGGGTGACGAACACGGGCAGGGCGACGTTGTCGGTGGTGATCGCCACCTCCAGGCTGTTCGCCCCGGTGCCCAGCCGGGCCAGGGTCTCGACGGGCAGCCGGATGTGCCAGCGGCCCTCGTCCACCGGCTCGCCGTCGCCCCGGGCGGCGAGGCGGTCGTCGCCGTCGAAGAGCAGGTAGCGCACCCCGTCGATCTCGGCGTTCGGGTAGGGCTCGCCGGTGAAGGTGAGGACAAGTTCCAGTGTCACCGCCTCGCCGTGCTCCACCACCAGCGGCCCGGTCAGGTCCGGCTCCGGGATGCGCGGCTCGGTGAAGCGCAGCCACTTGTCGCCCCGGTCCGGGAAGTCCTCGTGGCGGCGCAGGACCACGACGCCCTCCACCGGCCGCACGGAATGCAGCCGGAAGGGGCCGTCGCCGACCCAGAAGTGGCCCCGCTGCCGATGCCATTCCTGCAGCGCCGCGTAGCGCCGCTGCGGCTCATCGGCGGTCATCCAGGGCCCCAGGACATGCGCATGGGGCACCCGCCCGGATGCCACCGCCGCCGTCAGGTAACCGCGCAGGATCTCGAGGCTGGGCCCGGAGACCAGGTTCATCCATTCCACGCCGGTACGGTCGGCCTTGCCCGATGAGAACGCCAGTTCCCGGAAACGCTCGGCGTCCATGCCCAGGGCCAGTACGTGCCAGGGCAGCATCCCGGGGGTGCGGTTGGCCACCAGCACCTCGGCGTCCGGGAAGATCTGGTCGCTGTAGACCTCGACGGTGAGCGGCGCGGTGTCCACGATCCGCCAGCCCCTGAAATGGCGCTGGTAGACCTCGAAGGGCGGCAGGTGACCGGGGTCGAACAGCGGGCTCTGCTCGTCGGCCCGCTCGAAGACGAGTATCCACGGCAGGATCATGTCGGCGAGCGACACCTGCGATCCGTCGTGCCAGCGGCGCTCCAGGTAGTCGTCCTCGTAGCGCAGGACGGTGCGGGAGCGGGCGGTGACGCCCTCGGGATGCTTCTCGCCGACGGTGACGATGCGGCCCTCCCCGGCGTCCCAGTCGATCCACGCATCCTCGGGGACGGGGATGAAGGCGGCGGTGTCCAGCGTCACCCAGTCCAGGGTGCGCCGCACCGGCGCGTCTTCCGCGACGGTGACCTCGGCCCCGGCGAGGCGCTGCGGCCAGTACAGGCCGGTGAAGGGATCGGGCAGCACGGTGGTGTCGTTGAGCGAGCGCAGGATCATCTGATCGAAGATCCAGTTGCTGCCGGCCACCGGGTTCCAGGGCTCGGTGAGCAGGCTCGGCGTGCCCACCACCACGCGCCCGCCGAGCCCCTCGTGGAAACGCAGGGTGTAGGGCCACAGCGCGGAGCCGGACACCCCGCCGGCCAGATCCACGGCGATGTCCAGGTTCCGGGCGTGGGGCCAGGCGCTCTCCTGGTCCACCAGCCAGATGCGGGTCGACTCCTTCATGGCGCCGCCCAGCCCCTCGATCATGAGCGCCTCGCGCTCCTCCAGGCTCCGGTAGTCGCGCCGGTCCAGGCGCTCGGCCAGTGCGGCGAAGGCGGGGTCCGGATCGTAGGCCTGCCAGAGCGGATCGGGGCGCCCGCGCGGGGTGTAGTAGTAGCTGAGATCGCCGCCGGCATCGCGGTTGATCACCGTGGAGATCCAGCCGCCCGTGTAGACGTGCCAGCCTCCGGCGGAGGGATCCGTGGCGATCCAGATCCGCGAGGCCTCGTCGGCGGTGCGGTACAGCCGCCGCACCCGGAAGCCGAGATCCTCGAGCCGGTTGGCCACATCGTCGCCGACCCGCTCGCGCAGGTCCTCGGTGCGGATCAGCACGATCAGCTCCACCGGCGCGCCTCGGTAATGCCAGCGGCCGCCCACCCGCTCGGCACCGAGCTTCTCCATCTCGCGGCTGATCACCGCCTTGGCGCGCGCCGGGTCGTGGCGGTAGCGGATTTCCAGTTCGCGCGCGGTCCCGGCCAGGCGGGCGTAGTCGGGGAAGGCGGTGGAGAGCGGCAGGTAGCGGGGCCGCGCGAGCCCGCCGAACAGTTCCTCGGCGATGTAGCGGCGGTCCACCAGCCAGTTCATGGCCTCGCGCACCGCCGGCACCTGGAAGGGGTTCAGCCGGCCGTCCTCGAAGGGCGCCGGGTTGAGGGTCAGTTCGGTGACGGTGCCGCGCGAGAGGTGGTAGTCCACATGGGGGGAGGCCTGGATCTGGCGGAAGATCGCGGTGCTGTTGATGCCCTGGGTGAACAGGTGGTGCGAGCCGCGTTCGATCAGGGCGGTGATGCGGCCCGGGTCGGTCTCCTGGGTGAAGATCACCTCGTCGACCAGGGCGCCCTGCCGGTCGGCGGGCTGCCCGGGCTGTACCGCGGGGGCCCCGTCGAGGACGTCGCCGCGACCGCCCATCCAGAGGATGATGGAGACCACACCGGCCAGCAGGACCGCCACAATGACGGGCAGGAGCGTGCGCAGAGCCATCGGCCGGGGATTCCTCCATGGGTCGACGCGTCGCCGGGATGGCGGCGCAGGGCTGCCTACAGCCTACTGTAAGCGCCGGTGGTCCTGAAACAGCCCGTGCGGATGCGCCGGGATTCGGCGGGTGATCCTTCCGTTGACCACGGGCGCATTGTAACGTGGGCCCCACCGGTCCATTCCGGCCCGGCCCTGCAGGGGATGCCATGACTTCGCCGACACCCGCCTCGTTTGCGCCCACCACCGGCCTGCCCGGCCTGGACGCCGTGCTGCAAGGCGTGGAGCGCGGTGACAACATCGTCTGGCAGATCCAGACCCTGGACGAGTATCTCGCCCTGGTTGCCCCTTATGCCGAATCGGCACGACGCCAGCGGCGCCGCCTGATCTATTTCCGCTTCGCCGCCCACGCGCCGCTGCTGCCCGATGACGGGCATGTGGAGATCCATTATCCGCAGCCGGGCGACGGTTTCGATGCCTTCGTGGATCAGGTCCATTCGGTTATCGAGGAGGCGGGCACGGAGACGCTGTACGTCTTCGACTGCCTGTCGGACCTGGCCGAGGCCTGGCAGTCGGACCGGATGATGGGCAATTTCTTCCGGCTCACCTGCCCGCGCCTGTTCGATCTGTACACGGTGACCTACTTCAGCATCTATCGAAACACCCATGCGTGGGAAGCGATGGAGATGATCATCGACACCACGCAGTTTCTGCTCGACGTGTTCCGCTGCCGGGGCCGGCACTACATCCGGCCGATCAAGGTGCAGCACCGTTCCGCCGCGGCAATGAACCTGATGCACGTATGGGAGAGCGGCGACACCTTCCGGGCGGTGGCCGACAGCGGCACCGTGTCGGAGGTCCTGGCGGGCTCCCAGTGGCCCGGACTCGAGGACACCCCGTCCGTCGGCCACTGGCAACGCCAGTTCTCCGCCGTGCGCGCCGTGATCGCGAAACGTCAGGCGGGCGATCCGGAACCGGCGCTGGAGGCGCGGTGGTTCGAGAGCCTGAGCCGCCGGGTCTTCCCCGATGATCCGCAGATGGCGCGGCTGATCCGCGAGTACCTCACCATCGACGATGTGCTCCTGGTGCGTGACCGCATGATCGGCATCGGGTCGATCGGCGGCAAGGCGCTCGGCATGCTGCTGGCGCGCGCGATCCTGCACCGTGACGCCCCCGAGCTGCATGCCCGCCTGGAGGCGCATGACTCGTTCTATGTCGGTTCCGTGGTGTTCGAGTCCTTTCTCGTGCAGAACGGGGTCTGGTGGATCCGCCGGCGCCAGCGCGACCCGTCGGGTTTCCTGCAGCAACTGGACGAGGCGCGCGAACGGATCATGAACGGGGTCTTTCCCGAGTCGACGATCCGGCAGTTCGAGGGCATGCTCGATTATTTCGGCGAATGGCCCTTCATCGTGCGTTCGAGCTCGCGGCTGGAGGACCGCTACGGCAACGCGTTCGCCGGGCAGTACGAGAGCGTCTTCTGCGTCAACCAGGGTCCGCGGGAGAAGCGGCTTGCGGACCTGCTGGATGCGGTGCGCCAGGTCTACGCGAGCACGCTGGGCGAACAGGCCCTGCGCTATCGTGAACGGCGCGGCCTGCTGGGCGAGGACGAGCAGATGGGCCTGCTGATCATGCGGGTGTCCGGCACCGCCGGCACGCGCTACTTCCACCCGCATGCCGCGGGCGTGGGCCTGTCGGTCAATCCCTATCCCTGGAACCCGCGAATCGACATGCACGCGGGGGTCGTTCGACTGGTCGCCGGACTGGGAACACGCGCGGTGGATCGGGCCGATGACGACTACACGCGGCTGATCGCCCTCAATGCCCCCAACCTGCGCCCGGAAACCCGCTTCGGCGCCATCGCCCGCTACGCCCAGCGCCGCATGGACGCGCTGGACCTGCATGACAACAGGGTGGTGTCAGGCCCCTTTTCCGAGTATGTGCGCGGACAGCCGGACTTCCCGATGGCGCTGTTCACCACCCGTGAGGACGCCGGGCGCCCGGCCTTCCTGACCTTCGACGGGCTGGTGGAGAGGACTCCCTTCGTGGACGATCTGCGCATGATCCTCGAGCGGCTTCACGCCGCGTACCGGCACGCGGTCGAGATCGAGTTCGCACTGAACTTCCTGCCCGACGGAAGTTACCGCATTAATGTACTGCAGTGCCGCCCGATGCAGGTTCGCGATCTGGGCGGCGGCAGCGCCGGAGAACCGCCGGAACAGGCGCCGCGCCTGATCACCGCGCAGGGCGCGGTGATCGGTCCGAGTCGGGTGATACGCCCCGAGCGCATCGTCTACGTCGTGCCCGGGTCGTTCGGCGCGCTTACCCAGGATGACCGTCTCGCGGTCACCCGGCTGGTGGGCAGGATCAACCGCGAGAGCGCCGGGCGCTGCGTGCTGATGCTCGGTCCGGGCCGCTGGGGCACGCGCGATCCTTCGCTGGGTTTGCCGGTCTCGTTCTCCGAGATCAATCATGTGGACGCCTTGTGCGAGATCGTGGCGATGCACGACAACCTGGTGCCGGATGTCTCCCTGGGCACCCATTTCATCAACGAGTTGATCGAGTCCGACATGCTGTACTTCGCGCTGTTCCCGAAGCGCCCGGAGAACGGGATCGACGAGAGGGCGCTGCTCGATCTGCCGAACCGGCTCGCCGGGCTGGTACCGGATGCCGGAAAGTGGGCACAGGTGGTGCACGTGGCCGACGTGGCGCCGGGGGAGGTGACCCTGTACGCGGACGCCGAGGCGCAGCGCATCGTGGTCACGACGGGGTCCTGACTGCCGCGATCACCCGGCGATCCGGGAAACGCCCGATGGTGAGAGGGCAGGGCCCCGCCCTTCGCCATGGCCGGGTGTACCGGGCATCGCCGCCGGTGTTACACTGCCGCCCCTGTGCGCGGGACCGGCCCGTCCGGATGCCCCGGCCCACCGCGCAATCCTCAATGGTGACCCGCATCGGTCCCCTCGCGACAATAAACTGTGAACCCCGCCAGGCCCGGAAGGGAGCAACGGCAGCAGTGGACTTGGGCGCCGGGGTGTGGCTGGTGCGGGTTGCCACCTTTAAGGGCGGTCAGTTGTCCGTTGTCAGTGGTCCGTTGTTTTTCAACTGACAACGGACAACTGACTATTGACCACTGACCATCAACCCCCCCTGCTGTATGATGGTGATCACTTCGATACACCACTGAGCATCGATCAGATCCCATGTCGTATCAGGTTCTCGCCCGCAAGTGGCGTCCGCGCAGTTTCGAGGAGATGGTGGGGCAGCCCCATGTGGTGCGGGCCCTGTCCAACGCGCTGCGCGACCAGCGTCTGCATCACGCCTACCTGTTCACGGGAACCCGGGGCGTGGGCAAGACCACCGTGGCGCGGGTGCTGGCCAGGTGTCTCAATTGTGAAACCGGCGTCACGGCGACGCCCTGCGGCACCTGTACCGCCTGCCGGGAGATCGACGAAGGGCGTTTCATCGATCTCATCGAGGTGGACGCCGCCTCGCGCACCAAGGTGGAGGACACCCGGGAGCTGCTGGACAATGTGCAGTACGCGCCGACCCGGGGCCGCTACAAGGTGTACCTCATCGACGAGGTGCACATGCTCTCCGGCCACAGTTTCAATGCCCTGCTCAAGACCCTGGAAGAGCCGCCGCCCCATGTGAAGTTCCTGCTGGCGACCACCGACCCCCAGAAGCTCCCCCCCACCATCCTGTCCCGTTGCCTTCAGTTCAATCTCAAGGCCATGCCGGCGGACATGGTGGCCGGGCATCTGGCGAAGGTGCTGCAGGAAGAGGGGTTGGCGCACGAGATGCCGGCCGTCATGCGCCTTGCCCGGGCCGCGTCCGGCAGCATGCGCGATGCCCTGAGCCTGCTGGATCAGGCCATCGCCCATGGCGGAGGCGCGCTCCGGGACGAGGAGGTGCGCGAGATGCTGGGCACCATCTCCAATGATCACCTGGAACGGATCCTCGGGGCATTGGCCGCCGGGGACGCCCGCGCATTGATGAGTGCGGTGGACGCGTTCGCGGAGCGCACGCCGGACTACGCGGCGGTGCTCGGGGAACTGCTTTCCCTGCTTCACCTGGTGGCCCTGGCGCAGCAGGTCCCCGATGCACTGGATGAGGCCGCCATGGACGTGGCGGCGGTGCGGGCCCTGGCGGAGACCCTGGGGCCGGAGGATGTCCAGCTCCATTACCAGATCGCCTTGCTGGCGCGTCGGGATCTGCCCCTTGCCCCGGATGCCCGGGCCGGGTTCGAGATGGCCCTGCTGCGCATGCTGGCCTTCCGTCCGGCCACGGCGGCATCCGGTGGTGAGCCGCCCGCCGTGCCGAAACGGGATACGGGCACGAAGGCGGCGCCGGCACCGCGCCGCGCCGCGACAGGGGCCTCCCCGAAGGCCGCGACGCCGGAACCGGCGCCGGCCGCCGCCACGACCGGGAAAGGGGATGCGCCGCTGGACTGGACCGCCACGGTGCCGGCCCTGGGCCTGTCCGGTCCGGCGCTCAACCTGGCCAATCATTGCGCGCCCGGGCGCCGGACGGACGATGAACTGGTGCTCGTGCTGTCGCCAAGTCACGAAGCCATGAAATCCGCAGCCAGCGAGCGGCGCGTGATCGATGCGGTCCGGCGGCACCTGGGTGCGGATCTCAAGGTGCGTATCGTGCTGGAGCAGCCCGACGCGGAGACCCCCGCCGAATCCGCGGCGCGGGCCAGCGCGGAGCGTCAGGAGGCCGCCGAGGCGGCCGTCGCGGAGGATGAATTGACCGCGCGCCTCAGCGAGACCTTCGACGCCCGGGTGGTGCCCGGTTCCGTCAAGCCCGTGTGATTTGCGTGGCGGTCACCGGGCAGCGTCGTGCCTGGCGGTTCGGTGAGGCAGTCGTGCGCGTCACGCGGGACATTACCGAGACGGCCCGTCCGCGCCGTCTTCCATGACGGGCGGTGCGGTGTCCCTTCCGTTATCATTTCGAGAACAGATCAATACAGGTGAACAGATGATGAAAGGTGGACTTGGCAATCTGATGAAGCAGGCCCAGAAGATGCAGGAGGACATGGCCCGTGCCCAGGAGGAACTGGCGGGCATGGAAGTGACCGGACAATCCGGCGGCGGCCTCGTAAGCGTGGTGATGACCGGCCGGCACGAAGTGCGGCGCGTGAGCATCGATCCGAGCCTGCTGGAGGATGACCGGGACATGCTGGAGGACCTGGTGGCCGCGGCCATCAACGACGCCGTGCACCGCGTGGAGGAAACCACACGGGAACGCATGGCCAGCATGACCGCCGGCATGGGGTTGCCGCCGGGCTTCAAGCTGCCGTTCTGAACCGTACGTGGCCAGCCTGCTCGACGAACTGATCGACGCCCTGCGCTGCCTGCCCGGGGTGGGGCCCAGATCGGCGCAGCGCATGGCGCTGCACCTGCTCGAACGTGACCGCCCGGGCGGCGAGCGGCTGTCCCGTTGCCTGAGCGATGCCATGGCGCGTATCGGTCACTGCAGCACCTGCCGTACGCTCACGGAACACGAAACCTGTGCCCTGTGCGGCGATGCCGGCCGGCGGCGGGATCTGGTCTGCGTGGTGGAAGCGCCGGCCGATGTCCTGGCGGTGGAGCAGGCCACCGGATACCGGGGCCAGTATCACGTGCTGCTGGGTCACCTGTCCCCCCTGGACGGCATCGGCCCGGAGGAACTGGGCCTGGACCGGCTGGAGGCCCGGTTTGACGCGGGCGAGATCCGCGAGGTGATCCTGGCCACCGGCACCACCGCGGAAGGCGAGGTGACCGCCCACTACATCGGCGAGATGGCCCGCGCCCGGGGCATCCGCAGTACCCGCATCGCGCATGGTGTGCCGCTGGGCGGTGAACTCGAATACGTGGACCGCGGCACCCTGTCGCACGCCTTCGAGGGCAGGCGCGAGTACTGACTCGCGCAGAGACAGGATACAAGAGGCAAGAAGGTGGTTTTTCTTGTATCTTCTCTCTTATAACCTTTCTCTGGCGTTTTTCTCATGACTGATTGTATTTTCTGCAGGATTGCCCGGGGCGAGATCCCCGCCGAGGTCGTCTACGAGGACGATGAGCTGATCGCCTTTCGGGATCTCAACCCACAGGCGCCGGTACATGTGCTGGTGATTCCGCGGCGTCATATCGCCACCATCAACGACATCGAGCCCGGCGATGCCGAGCTGGCGGGCCGGCTCTACCTGGCGGCCCGCAAGGTCGCGGAAGCCGAAGGGGTCGCGGAACGGGGTTACCGAACCGTGATGAATTGCAACTCTGAGGCCGGTCAGTCGGTCTACCATATTCATATGCATATACTTGCCGGCCGCGCCATGCAGTGGCCGCCGGGTTGAAACGCCGGCGGTAGGCACACCGGAAGGGTGACGGGCAATGAAAGTTTCTGGTTTGATGACGGCGGTTCTGGTTTTCGCGGTGCACGGGGCGCCCGCCCTGGCCGAGCCGGCGGAGCACGGCTACCAGCTGGGCGTCTCCCTGGACACCTTCCCGGATCGCTGGAACCTGGCGCCGCGGCATCAGGATCCCCTGGTGACCGTGCCCACGTCGCGCATGACGCTCAACGCCCACCTGGATAATTTCTTCCGCGCGGACGAGGGTTTCCTGCTGGGCCTGGACGGTCGGGTCCACTGGCGCGACCGCGCCGAGGGAACGGAGCCCCGCATGATGGGCGGTGCCGAGTACGACTACCACGGCATGGATGTGCAGGCGATGAGCGGCTATCGCTTCGGTGCGCCGGGCGACACGGTGCGCTACGACATGCGCATGGGCCTCGGGTACCGGGGCATGAGCCGTGATCCCCGCCTGCCGGGGGCGTCGGGAGACGACGATCTGGGCGTGTTCTACACCCAGCTCTCCGGAGGCCCCAGGTTCACCAGCGGCAACTGGCAGGGATATCTGGAGCTGGGCGTTCGTGTCCCTCTGGACTACAGCGACGGTGCACAGGGGTCCGTTTCGGCAGGTGGCATCGAGGCAGCCGGAAACGGGCGGCGCAGTGCCGGGTTCGTCAGTTTCCAGAACCTGTTCCAGCTGGGTGACAGCAGCGCCCTGCGCCTGGATCTGTATTACGACAGTCAGCGTTACGGACTGTCGGAAAGCTCCCGCTGGCACTCCCTGAGCGCGGATGATTTCTCCACCGGCCGGGATCGCGACGTGTTCGGGCTGGAGATGGGCGTGGATTTCTGACGCGCGATTCAGGACGCAATCCGTCGCAAGGCACAAAGCTCCCTCCCGGATCTTCAGCTTCTCTTCATCGCCAGATAGCTGGCGTAGCGTTGTTCACTGATCTCTCCGGCTTCCATGGCCGCCTTGATGGCGCAGCCGGGCTCCCGGTCGTGGGCGCAGTTGTGGAAGCGGCAGTGCCCGATGTGGGGACGGAATTCCACGAAGCCCCGGGCGAGGGCGTCCACGGGCAGGGGCGGGGCGGTGAAATCCCGCACGCCGGGTGAATCGATCAGCTCGCCGCCGCCCGGCAGGTGGTACAGTCGCGCGCTCGTGGTGGTGTGGCGCCCCTCGCCGGTCGCCTCCGAGAGCTCCCCGATGCGCAGATCCTCATCGGGGAGCAGGGCCTGGATGAGGGAGGATTTCCCGACCCCGGACTGGCCGACCAGCACGCTGGTGGCGTCCCTGAGGTGCGTGCGCAGCGAGTCCATTCCCAGTCCCGTGGTCACGCTGGTGCGCAGCCCCGTGTAGCCCAGCGCCTGGTACAGGTCCACCCTCTCCTCCATGCCGTCCCCGGTGCCCTCGTCCAGATCCGCCTTGTTGATGACCAGCAGGGCCGTTGCACCCAGGGCCTCGATGGCCACCAGGTATCGGTCCACCAGCGGCCACTGGGGCGGCGGACGGTGGGCGATGACCAGCACCACCTGATCGATGTTGGCGGCGACCGGGCGGATCTGCCCGCGGGGATCCAGGCGTTCCAGGAGATTACGCCGGGGGAGGATACCGTTGACCACCTGGTTGCCCGAATCGCTGGGCGTCCAGGTCACGCGGTCACCGCAGACCGCGTGCTGCAGATTCCGGCGCGTGGTGCAGCGGTGACGCTGTCCGTGCTCGTCCTCGATGATCAGCTCGGCGCCGAAGCGGATGATCACACGCCCCTGGCGGGTCAGCACGGCGATGCCCGGTTGACGTTCATCCGGCCGGGCGTATCAGGATGAACAGGCGGGTGCACCGGCCTCAGAACTTGTAGTAGTTGCGGTTCAGGTACTCGACCACGGCCATGACGTCCTCCTCGAACCAGTTCAGCCCGAGCGTACTCTCGCAGCGGTTGACCTGGGTGACCAACTGGTCTCGCGAGGTCACCTTGCGATCGGCGCGGGTGTACAGGCCGCTGCCGTCGCCGCCCACCATGCTGGTGTGGCAGGTTACGCAGTTGTTGGTGTGCAGCTCCTGGCCGTGTCGCACGTCCGCGGCTGCCGGGGTGCTCAACAGGAGCCCCAGGGTGACGGATGAGGCCAACATCGTCGCTTTGGCGGGGATACCGGTCTTCATGTGTGAAACTCCTCGATATATTGTGTGCAGGGCAACAGCGGGTTGCCCGGCCCGCGCGGGGCTTGCCTGACCAGAGAGTATATGGCCTGAAGCGGCCGTATGCAGATCGGACGTATCCTCATAGGGTGTGTCGCGCCGCCGGCCGGCTCGAACCGGCCGGAACAATCCATGTACACTGCTGTCTCGAAAGGGTGATCACGCGTCTTGTACGGGCCCGCCGGACCGGCTGAAGGCAGCGATCGCCCGGGTGCGGATTGTCCGATGCCCCTGACCCGCCTGTTCAAGGAGCTTCATGAATCCCAATGCCGACAACCTGATCTGGATCGATCTGGAGATGACTGGTCTGGACACCCAGTCGGACTACATCATCGAGATCGCCACCCTGGTCACGGACAAGGACCTCAACCTCCTGGCCGAGGGCCCGGTGATTGCCGTGCATCAGAACGACGCCATCCTCAGCCGCATGGACGACTGGAACCGTGATACCCATGGCCGCTCGGGCCTCCTGGAGCGGGTCAGGACAAGCTTCCACACCGAGATCGAGGCGGAACAGGAGACCCTGCGTTTCCTGGAGAAGTACGTGCCCCCGCGCAGTTCCCCCATGTGCGGCAACAGCATCTGTCAGGACCGGCGTTTCCTGGCCCGCTGCATGCCGGATCTGGAGGCCTTCTTCCATTACAGGAACCTGGATGTCAGCACCCTCAAGGAGCTGGCCCGGCGCTGGGCCCCCGGGGTCGTCAATGCCCTGACCAAGGAGTCCACCCATCAGGCCCTGGACGACATCCGCGCGTCGGTGGAGGAGCTGAAGCATTACCGGGAACACTTTATTAAAGTGTGAAGTGGGAATTGGGAAGTGGGAAATGAGTCTCCAATTCCCAATTCCCAATTCCCAATTCCCATTTGGCCTATGGCGGCGCCACCATCGTCGGCATGCCGTCCAGTTTTGGGTCCGGTTCCGGGTAATCCAGGGTGTAATGCAGGCCGCGGCTTTCCTGCCGTGACAGGGCGCAACGGATGATGATGTCGGCCACCAGCGCCAGGTTGCGCAGTTCCAGCAGGTCGTTGGTGACGCGGAAGTTGCTGTAGTACTCGTGGATCTCCGTCATGAGCAGGTCCACCCGGTGGCGGGCCCGTTCCAGGCGCTTGGTGGTACGCACGATGCCCACGTAGTCCCACATGAAGCGGCGCAATTCGTCCCAGTTGTGGGAGACCACCACCTCCTCGTCGGAATCCGTCACGCGGCTTTCATCCCAGGGCGGGATCACCAGCGTCCCGTTGTCGAGGGGGCCGCGGGCCAGGATGTCCTCTCCGGCGGCCCTTGCGAAGACCAGGCATTCGAGCAGTGAGTTGCTGGCCATGCGGTTGGCGCCGTGCAGGCCCGTGTAGGCGGTTTCACCGATGGCGTAGAGACCGTCCAGATCGGTGCGGGCACGCAGATCCGTGGCGATGCCGCCACAGGTGTAGTGGGCGGCGGGCACCACGGGCAGGGGCTCCCGGGTCATGTCGAAGCCGAAGCTCAGGCAGTGCTCGTGGATGGTGGGAAAGTGGCCGCGGATGAATTCGGCCGGCTTGTGGGTGATGTCCAGGTAGACGTATTCGGCGCCCAGGCGCTTCATCTCGTGGTCGATGGCCCGGGCGACGATATCCCGGGGCGCCAGTTCCCCGCGGGGATCGAAGCGGTGCATGAAGGGCGTGCCGTCCGGCAGCAGCAGTTTCCCCCCTTCGCCTCGCACCGCCTCGGAGATCAGGAACGACTTGGCCTTCGGGTGATACAGGCAGGTCGGGTGGAACTGCATGAACTCCATGTTGGCCACCCGGCAGCCCGCGCGCCAGGCCATGGCGATGCCGTCGCCGGTGGCGCCGTCCGGGTTGCTGGAGTACAGGTAGACCTTGCTGGCGCCGCCCGTGGCCAGCACCACGCAGGGCGCCTGGAAGATCTCCACGCCGTTGGCCCGGTCCAGTACGTAGGCACCGACACAACGGTTGGGGCCGGGCATGCCCAGCTTGCCGGTGGTGATGAGATCCACCGCGATGTGCTGCTCGAACAGGTCGATATTGTCCGAGCGCCGCGCCTGCCCCACCAGGGTATCCTCGATGGCTTTGCCGGTGGCGTCGGCCGCATGCACCACGCGGCGGTGGCTGTGGCCGCCTTCGCGGGTCAGGTGCAACTGGGTGCGGCCGTCGGCGAGGGTCTCCCGGGTGAAGGGTACGCCCAGTTCCGTGAGCCAGCGGATGCTCTCGGGACCCTGTTCCACCGTGTGCCGCACCACTTCTTCCACGCACAGGCCGGCGCCGGCGGAGAGGGTGTCCTGCACATGGGCATCCAGTGAGTCCTGATCGTCGAGCACGGCGGAGACGCCGCCCTGGGCGTAAAAGGTGTTGCCTTCGGTGATGGGGCCCTTGCTCAGCACCGCCACGCGCCGGTGGGATGCCAGGCGCAGGGCGAGTCCGAGACCCGCTGCGCCGCTGCCGATGATCAGCACGTCATGGTGGTGGGCTTGAGGTTTGGCTTGAGACACGTTCATGGTCTGGGGTATTTTGTCACAGTTTTTGGCTGCCGATGAGTCGCTTGCAGCATGGTCGACACGGGCCCCGGCGCACGGGGCGGCAAGATCGGGGCGTTTCTTCCAGAACTTACCGCAGCTTTGCGGGTCAATCGCAGGTAGGGTACAGGAGGTACCCTGAAGGGGGGAGTGCCCGAATGGGCAAGAAAGTCACCGACGAGGAGCTGGTCAAGCGTGTACAGGCCGGAGACAAGACTGCATTCGACGCCTTGGTGCGCAAGTACCAGCACAAGATTGTCAATCTGGTCTCCCGGTACGTCTATGACCCCTCCGCTGCCCAGGACGTATCCCAGGAGGCCTTCATCAAGGCCTATCGCGGCCTGTCCAGTTTCCGTGGTGACAGCGCGTTCTACACCTGGTTGTACCGGATTGCCATCAACACCGCCAAGAACCACCTGGTGTCCCAGAGCCGGCGCACCCCGGATTACGAGGTGGACGCCCAGGATGCGGAGCAGATGGGCGGTGAATCCGCGCTCAAGGAATATGCAACCCCCGAGGGGGAGTTGTTGTCCGAAGAGATACAGGCCGCGGTGCAGCGAACCATCGAGTCGCTGCCCGAGGACCTGAAGACAGCCATCACCCTTCGGGAATTGGAAGGCATGAGCTATGAAGAGATCGCACAGACCATGGGATGCCCTATCGGTACCGTGCGATCCCGGATCTTTCGAGCCCGGGAGGCCATCGACCGCACGTTGCGGCCGCTCCTGGACTGACGCATTCGAGTTGTAAGAGAGAGTACCGCCATGACAGTCACGAAGAACGAACGGCTTTCAGCCCTCGTGGACAGCGAAGCCGAAGGCTTCGAGGTGCGTCGTCTGCTGGATGAACTGGCACGCAACGAACAGGACATGGCCTTGTGGGAACGCTACCACCTGATCGGGGATGCGGTTCGCGGAGGCCTGAACCATGCGGCCAGACCGGGGTTTGCCGATGCTGTCATGGCACGGATCGCGGACGAGGCGGAATCCGTGCCCGCCGTGGGACGCCGCCTCGTCAAGCCCGTGGCAGGGGTGGCCATGGCGGCCTCGGTGGCGGTCGCGGTACTGGTAGGGGTGGTGAACCTGACGGGAGGCGAGGATACGGTCGCCCCGGCCGTGGCCGAAGCCGAAAGCACCGTTGCGCCCCCCGCTCCGCGTGCCACGCCGGCGGCCGATGCGGGCCCGGTGATTGCCAGCAGCACGTCCCGCAACCGGCCCGCCATGGAGCCTCTTGAGGCATCGGATGCCCGCATACACAGCTTCATCGTCAATCACGCGGAGCACGGCGCGGGCCGGGGGCTGATGCCCTATGTGCGCGTGGTCGGCTACGAGACACCGGCGGAATAGCATGCCGGGTCCCGGGCTTTTTCGCGTCGTACTGGCCTGCTCGCTGCTGGGCTCACCGGTCGCCTGGGCCGAGGATCACAGGGCCGACCTGCTCCTGCAGCGGATGATCCAGGCGGTGGAGAACCTGAGCTACGAAGGCACTTTCGTCTACATCCACGGCCAGAAAACAGAAACCATGCAGATCGTCCACACGCGGGACGAGCGCGGCCAGCGTGAGCGCCTGCTGTCGCTGACCGGGGAACCCCGGGAGGTGATCCGGGACGACAACATCCTCACCTGCATCTGGCCCGCAAGCCGTTCAGTGGTCATCGAGCCGCGGCGCAGCCGACTGGGCGGTCTGCCCGCCGCGATACCGGATCGCGGATTCGGGCCGGACTCCCCCTACCGTTTCTCCCTCAAGGATGAACAGCGGATCGCGGGCCTGCCCTGCCGCACGGTCCAGATCGAGCCGCAGGATGAACTCCGTTATGCGCACCGCCTGTGCATCAACGAGGAGTCGGGCATGCTGCTCAAGTCCGAAATGGTGGATCACGAGGGCAGCACCATCGAGCAGTTCATGTTCACCAGTATCCAGTTTCCGGTGCAGGTGTCCGATGACCGTTTCCAGTCGGTGATGAAGGGGGAGGGGTTCAGCACCTACCGGGTGGATACCCAGCCGGGGCACAGCGATCTGCCCCCGGACCCGGGCTGGAAGGTGCGGGACATCCCGGCGGGATTTCATCTGACCTCCGTCACCAAGCGGCCCATGGCCGCCAACCAGAATCCGGTGCAGCACTTGGTGCTGAGCGACGGGCTCGCCACGGTATCCGTTTTCATTTCCCAGGCCCGAGGCCCGGATGATCTCTACATGGGCGTCACCCAGTCCGGGGCCCTCCATGCCATGGCGGTACCGTCGGGAGATTACCAGGTGACCGTGGTGGGTGAGGTGCCCGGTGCCACGGTGCGCATGATCGCCGACTCGGTGACCTACGAGGGCGGTGCGCAGTGATCGAGGAGCGCGCCCGCGTCATTTCAGTGGGTGACGGCCACGCCTGGGTGGAGACCCGGCGCCAGTCCACCTGTGGGACCTGCGCCGCCAACAAGGGTTGCGGCACCTCGGTGCTGGCCAAGGTGCTGGGCAACCGCCGCAGCCGGGTGCGCGCCATCGACCCCGTGGGCGTGCACCTGGGGGACGAAGTCATGGTTGGTATCGAGGAGTCTGCGCTGGTGAGAGGCTCGTTGGCCATCTACACGGTGCCGCTGATCGGCTTGCTGGCCTTCGCGGTGGCGGCGGGTGCACTGTGGCCCTCGGCCGGCGAGCCGGTGGTGGTCGTGGCAGGACTGGGCGGACTGGCGGCCGGACTGGCCTGGGTGCGGTTTTTTGCCTGGCGCGTGAGCGGCAACCGTCGCTACCAGCCGGTGATTCTGCGCCGCCTGAGTGTCCAGGCCCCTCATGCCAATGGCGTTTTCGCGCCCTGATTGTCATAATCGGGCCTGATTTTTTCGTTCACCTGGCTGGTTTTTCATGATGGTTCTTCGTCGCAGTACCTTTTCCCTGATCACGTTCGTGCTCTGCCTGCTGCTGTCGCTTCCCGCAGCCGGACGCGGCAATCTGCCCGATTTCGTGCCCCTGGTGCAGAAGAACAGCCCGGCCGTGGTCAACATCAGCACCACGCGCACCATGGCCCGGGGCGGGCCCGAGGGCCATCAGTTCCGCATCCCGGACATGCCTGAGGACGGTCCCCTGGGTGACCTGCTTCGGCGTTTCTTCGGTGAGGGCGGCGAGATGCCCGAATCGTTTGAAACGCCTTCCCTGGGCTCGGGATTCATCATCACCGAAGACGGCTACGTGGTGACCAATCATCACGTGATCCACCAGGCCGACGAGATCGTGGTGCGCCTCAGCGATCGGCGCACCTTCGCCGCGGAAGTGGTGGGTTCCGACCCCAAAAGCGACGTGGCCCTGCTCAAGATCGAGGCGGACGGGCTGCCCACCCTGAAGCTGGGCGATTCCGATTCTCTGCAGGTGGGCGAGTGGGTACTGGCCATCGGCTCGCCCTTCGGCTTCGACCATTCGGTCACCGCCGGAATCGTCAGCGCCAAGGGCCGCGCACTGCCTTCGGAAAACTATGTGCCCTTCATCCAGACCGACGTGGCCATCAACCCCGGCAATTCCGGCGGCCCGCTGTTCAACATGGATGGCGAGGTGGTGGGCATCAACTCCCAGATCTACAGCCGTACCGGCGGGTTCATGGGCCTGTCTTTCGCCATCCCGATTGAAATGGCCATGGAAGTGGTGGAACAGATCCGCACCAAAGGCTATGTGAGCCGGGGCTGGCTGGGTGTGCTCATCCAGGAGGTGACTCGGGATCTTGCCGACTCGTTCGGCATGACCCGCCCCACCGGTGCGCTGGTGGCCCGCGTCCTGCCCGACAGCCCGGCCGAGGCGGCCGGGCTGCAGGTGGGTGACGTGATCCTGACCTTCAACGGCATGGAGGTGCCCCGCTCCAGCGCCCTGCCGCCGCTGGTGGGCCGTACGCGGGTGGGTGCCCCCGCGGAGGTGGAGGTCCTGCGCGACGGCGAGCGGCTCACCCTGGAGGTGACAATCGCCGAACTGCCGCCGGACGACGAGCTGGCCAGCCGCGCGCCCAGCGAGCCGCCCGCGCGGCCCGATGCCGCCAGCCTGCTGGGCATGGAACTGGAGCCGGTGCCCCAGGAGATCCGCGAGGCGCTCAACCTCGAGGAGGGCGGCGTAGTGGTGGCGCAGGTCTCCGAAGGCCCGGCCCGCGAGGCCCGGATTCAGCGAGGTGATGTGCTGGTCATGATCAACAACCAGCGGATCGAATCCCCGCAGCATTTCGCCGAACTGGTGGACGCACTCCCCCGGGGTGTGCGCGTACCGGTGCTGGTGCAGCGGGGGCAGGGACCGGTCTTTCTGGCGCTGAGGCTGCCGGATTGACCGTATGACACGGACGCTGACCCTCTACAGCCGGACGGGGTGCCACCTGTGCGAGCAGATGCTCGCGCAGGTGGCCGCGCTGGATCTTCCGCATGATGTCTCTCTGCAGACCGTGGACGTGGACGCGGATCCCGTACTGCGTGCGCGCTTTGACGTCGATGTGCCCGTGCTGGCCCTGGACGGCGAGATCCTCTGTTGCCATTTTCTGGACGAAGCCGAGTTGCGACAGGCCCTGATCGATGGCTGAGACCCGACAGAATCATATCCGCAATTTTTCCATCATTGCGCACATCGATCACGGCAAGTCGACCCTGGCGGACCGCTTTATCCAGGTGTGCGGCGGCCTGGAAGAACGCGAGATGTCCGAGCAGGTGCTGGATTCCATGGACCTGGAGCGCGAGCGCGGCATCACCATCAAGGCCCAGAGCGTATCCCTGAACTACAGCGCGCGCGACGGACGGACCTACCAGCTCAACTTTATCGACACACCCGGGCACGTGGATTTTTCCTACGAGGTTTCCCGCTCGCTGGCCGCCTGCGAGGGCGCGCTCCTGGTGGTGGATGCCTCCCAGGGCGTGGAGGCCCAGAGCGTGGCCAACTGCTACACGGCCATCGACCTGGACCTGGAAGTGGTGCCCGTGCTCAACAAGATCGATCTGCCCGCGGCGGATCCGGAGCGGGTGGCCGCCGAGATCGAGGAAATCATCGGCATCGAGGCGAAGGACGCGGTTCGCGTGAGCGCCAAGACCGGCCAGGGCGTTGAAGACCTGCTGGAGGCGCTGGTGGCACGTATCCCGGCGCCAGCGGGCGATCCGGATGCGCCGCTGCAGGCGCTGATCATCGATTCCTGGTTCGACAACTACCTGGGTGTCGTGGCCCTGGTGCGGGTCATGGCCGGCACCGTGCGGCCGAAACAGAAGATCATCGCCATGGCCACCGGACGTACTCACCTGGTGGACCGGGTGGGGGTGTTCACGCCCAAGCCCACCGACCGGGACGAGCTGTCCGCCGGTGATGTGGGCTTCGTGATCGCCACCATCAAGGACATCGCCGGCGCCAAGGTGGGCGATACGCTCACCGGTGCCGACCGGCCGGCGGGATCGGCCCTGCCGGGCTTCAAGGACGTGCAGCCCCGGGTGTTTGCCGGGATCTTCCCCATCAGCGCCGAGAACTACAACGACCTGCGCGACGCGCTGGACAAGCTCAAGCTCAACGATGCATCCCTGCATTACGAGCCGGAGACTTCCCAGGCCCTGGGGTTCGGGTTCCGCTGCGGTTTCCTCGGCATGCTGCACATGGAGATCGTCCAGGAGCGGCTCGAACGCGAATACGACCTGGACCTGATCACCACCGCCCCCACGGTGGTCTACGAGGTGGAGACCACCCGGGGGGAGGTGCTGGAGATCCATAATCCCTCGCAGCTTCCGCCGATCAACGAAATCAGTGAGATTCGCGAGCCGATCATTCGCGCCAATATCCTGGTGCCCCAGGATTACCTGGGAGCGGTGATCACCCTGTGCGTGGAGAAGCGCGGCGTGCAGACGCGTATGCTGTACACGGGCCGGCAGGTGTCGCTGACCTACGAGCTGCCGCTGTCCGAGGTGGTGCTGGATTTCTTCGACCGGCTCAAGTCCGTGAGCCGGGGCTATGCCTCCTTCGATTATGAACTGATTCGCATGCAGGCCGCGCCGCTGGTCAAGGTGGACCTGCTCATCAACGGCGACCGGGTGGACGCCCTGTCAGTGATCGTTCACAAGGATCAGGCTCAAGGCCGGGGGCGCCAGGTTGCCGAAACCATGAGCGAGCTGATTCCGCGGCAGATGTTCGAGGTGGCCATTCAGGCGGCCATCGGCAGCCATATCATCGCCCGCACCAACGTGCGCGCCCTGCGCAAGAATGTCACCGCCAAGTGCTATGGCGGTGACGTGACCCGCAAGCGAAAGCTGCTGGAAAAGCAAAAGGCCGGCAAGAAGCGCATGAAGCAGATCGGCCGTGTGGAGGTGCCCCAGGATGCCTTCCTGGCGGTGCTGCGTGCCGATACCAAGAGCGGCTGACGCGCGAGACGAAGGCCGTGAAAACAATGGAGCACAGGGGAAGCAGGGGATGACTTTCGATCTTGAACTGGTGCTGGTGGTGGGCACCCTGGTCACGGGTGCCGTCTGGTTGCTGGACGCCTTCGTATGGCGCCGGCAGCGCGAGGCCGCCGCGGCGGATGGCGCACCCGCGCATGGCAACGCCAGGCCGGGAGAACCCTGGTACGTGGAGTACTCCAAGTCCTTTTTCCCGGTGCTGCTGATCGTGCTGGTGCTGCGCTCATTCATGATCGAGCCCTTCCGCATTCCTTCCGGCTCCATGATGCCCACCCTGCTGGTGGGCGATTTCATCGTGGTCACCAAGTACAGCTACGGCATCCGTCTTCCCGTGACGCGCCAGCAGATCATCCCGACCGGGCTGCCGAAGCGCGGCGAGGTGGCGGTGTTCCGTTATCCGGAGAACCCGCGCGAGGACTACATCAAGCGTGTGGTGGGGCTGCCGGGGGATCGCGTGGCGTTTTACAATAAGCGCCTGTACATCAATGATGAGTTGGTGCCGCAGCAGGAGGTGGGTACCTACGAAGGCGTGGGGTCCGGTTCGGTGATGACCGGTGCTATGCTTTCCGAGGAGTCCCTGGGGGATGTGACCCACGAGATCCTGTCGTGGCCCCAGCGCTCGTCGGTGGAAGGCGAGATCGAGGTGCCGGAAGGGCATTACTTCGTGTTGGGAGACAATCGCGACAACAGTAATGACAGCCGTTTCTGGGGCTTCGTGCCCGAGGAGAACCTGGTTGGCAAGGCGGTGATGATCTGGATGCACTGGGATTTCGGTGATCAGTCGTCGGATCTGAGCCGCATCGGTACAAGAATCCGTTGACGGTGCCGGGGAGCGTGCCCCGGCGATCAGCACAGGGGGAGAGATTCGACATGAAGAGGTTGCCAGGATTTCGCAGGGAACGCGGTGTTAGCCTCATCGCACTGCTCCTGATCGCCGCGGTGGCAGTGATCTTCGGAACGGTGGGTCTGCGCCTGTTTCCCATCTATACCGAGTTCATGACCGTGAACTCCATTCTCAAGGATATATCCGGCGAGGGCGGCGAGCAGGCCCGGAACGTGCGGGACATACGCCGGGCCGCCGACCGGCGTTTTCAGATCAATGGCGTGGATCATGTGAGCCGGGACAACATCACGCTGGAACAGCGCGGTGAGCAGCGCTTCATCCTGCTTGAGTACGAAGTGCGCACCAACGTGATCGCCAATGTGGATGCGGTGGTGAGCTTCGAGCGGGAGTACCGCGTGGGCCCATGAGCGACGCGTCGCTGCTGGACCTGCTGCCGTCCTCGTTGCGCGACTCCGAACTGCTGGAGGAGGCGCTCACCCATCGAAGCGCCGGCACCCGAAACAATGAACGCCTCGAGTACCTGGGTGACGCGGTGCTCGGGCTTGTCGTGGCGGAGCAGCTGTTCAGGCAGCGGCCCGATGCCACGGAAGGGGATCTCAGCCGGTTGCGTTCCGTGCTGGTGGACAAGGACAGCCTGGCGGCCGTAGGCCGGGCGTGGGGCCTTGAAGGCCGTATCAGCCTCGGGCAGGGAGAACTCAAGAGCGGCGGCGCCAGGCGCCGATCCATCCTGGCGGACGCGGTGGAGGCCGTCATCGGCGCGGTCTATCTGCACAGCGGCTTCGCGGCGGCACGGGATTTCGTGCTGGCGCTTTACCGTGAGCGGCTTGAAGACCTGCCGGGCGCCGATGCCCTCAAGGATCCCAAGACCCGCCTGCAGGAATGGCTGCAGGCACGCAATCATGCCCTGCCGGTCTACGAGGTGGAGTCCGTGACGGGCAAGGCGCACGCGCAGCACTTCCGCGCCCTGTGCCGAATCGAAAGCGCCGCGCTGGAAGCCCACGGCGAGGGCAGCAGCCGCCGGCGTGCGGAGCAGGCAGCGGCGGAAAGCGCTTTGAAGGCGCTGACGGGATGATTCAAAGTTCAAGGTTCAAAGTTCAAGGGGACAAGCTTGCCGGCCTTGACGCCGGGAGCATCGACGACCCCCGCGTTGAACCTTCAATCGTGAACCAAGGTTCCAGGGAACACCATGCCAGGTTGGACTCGGGAACCCTCGACGGCTCCCACTTTGAACTTTGAACTTTGAACTTTGAACCTTGAACTTTGAACCTTGAACCTTGAACTTTGAATCAGGCTGATCCCTTGAGCACCGAACCCAATCGCCCCTCCCGTTGCGGCTACATCGGCATCGTCGGACGCCCCAACGTGGGTAAGTCCACATTGCTCAACGCCCTGGTGGGCGAGAAGATCGCGGCCACGACGCGCAAGCCCCAGACCACCCGCCACCGGATCCTGGGGATTGTCACCCGGGGCGCGGATCAGTTGATCCTGGTGGATACCCCGGGCATCGATACCCGCTCCGGGAAACTGCTGGGCCGTCTGCTCAACCAGTCCGCCCAGGCGGTCTTCTCCGACTGCGACGCGGTGCTGTTTGTGGTGGAGGCGGATCGCTGGGAAGACGGGGATGCGCAGATCCTCGACATGCTCAAGGCGGCGGGCGCGAAGGTGGTGCTGGCCATCAACAAGGTGGACCGTCTGCCCCGCAAAGAGGCGCTGCTGCCGTTCATCGAGAAGCTGCGCGGCCTGCACGAGTTTGCCGATATCCTGCCGGTGTCGGGGCTTCGCCACGTGAACCTCGAACCCCTCGTGGATGTCCTCACGGGCTGTCTGCCCGAGGGGGTGCATCTCTTTCCGGAGGATGAACTGACCGACCGCAGCCAGCGTTTTCGCGTCACCGAGGTGATCCGCGAGCAGCTGCTGGAACGGCTGGGCCAGGAAGTGCCCTACGCCACAGTGGTGGAAGTGGAATCCTGGCGTGACACGCCCTCGGTGACCCATATCGACGCGGTCATCTGGGTGGAGCGGGACAGCCAGAAGGCCATCGTGGTGGGCAAGGGCGGGCGCATGATCAAGAATGTCGGGATCGCGGCACGGGAGACCCTGGAGGACATACTCGAGCGCAAGGTGATGCTGCGCCTTTGGGTAAAGGTGCGCGAGGGCTGGCAGGGCGATGCGGATTCCATCCGCCGCATGGGTATTGATCCGTAGAGGGTCAAAGTTCAAAGTTCAAGGTTCAATGTTCAATGTTCAATGTTTAAGGGGGACACCGTGCCGGGTCTTACACCGAAGATATCGACGCCTCGACTTTGAACTTTGAACCTTGAACTGCGAGTTCCAACGTGAGCAGGGTTTCTACCACCGGTTTCGTCCTGCACGCGCGTCCTTTCCGGGACAACAGCCGGGTGCTGGATCTGCTCACCGAGGCCGAGGGACGCACCGCCTGCCTGTACCGCGGTCGCGGTGCCGCCTGTCGTTCGTTCGTGCGCCACGAACTGGTGTGGCAGGGGCGCGGTGAACTGAAGACCCTCTCGCTCATGGAGGAACAGGCGGCCTTCGATCTGCCCGCACCGCGGCTGGCCTGCGGGTTCTACCTCAACGAGCTGGCCCTCAAGTTGCTGCCCCGGCAGATCCCGCTGGAGGGGCTGGTGGACGAGTATGCCGAGGCCCTGGCTCGGCTGGCCGACCCGCAGGCCGCGCTGGAGCCGCCGCTGCGACGTTACGAACTGCATCTCCTGCGCCACCTGGGCGAAGGGCTCGACAGCCTGGATACGGGCGCCCTGGACGCCGGGGGCGCGTATGTCTACGAGCCCCAGCGGGGCCTGCGTCCGGCGAGCGCCGCCGAGGTCTCCCGGGGGGACTTCGTGCATGGCGGCACCCTGCGGGAACTGCTGGAGGGCCGCCTGGCATCACGACAGGCGCGGCAGGAGGCCAAGCACATGTTGCGCGGCCTTTTGGATTACCATCTGCAGGGACGCCGAATCATCAGCCGGGCGCTGCTTCGCCCGCATTCGCCAGACCACTCGCGTCCACGAGGAGTTGCGCCGGACAATGACGCCTGATGCCGACACACACCTGCGCCTGGGTGTGAACATCGATCATATCGCCACCATCCGCCAGGCCCGGGGTACGCCTTACCCCGATCTGGAGGAGGCCGTACGCCTGGTGGAGGCGGCGGGTGCGGACATCATCACCCTGCACCTGCGCGAGGACCGCCGCCACATCCAGGACCGTGACGTGGAGGTGCTGCGGGAACGCATCCGCACGGGCATGAACCTGGAGATGGCTGCCACCCCGGAGATGCAGGGCATCGCCCTCAGGGTCCGGCCCGAGGCCTGCTGCATCGTGCCCGAACGCCGGGAGGAACTCACCACCGAGGGGGGTCTCCACGTGCTGGGCGGGGAGACGCGTCTCCGGGCCTTCTGCGCGCCGCTGGTGGAGGCGGGCATTGAGGTGTCGCTGTTCGTGGAGCCGGAACCGGCGCACCTGGACGCGGCCCGGCGCATTGGCGCGCCTGTGGTGGAACTCCATACCGGTGCCTACGCCAATGCCGCGCCGGGCGCCGCCCGGGACGCCGAGCTGGCGCGCATCCGGTCGGCCGCCGCCCACGGCCGTGAGCTGGGCCTGGTGATCAACGCCGGTCATGGTCTCGATTACTACAACGTGGGTCCCGTGGCCGCCATCCCGGTGCTGCACGAACTGAACATCGGTCACTCCATCGTGGCACGCGCCATCTTCTCCGGGATCACCGCCGCCGTGCGGGACATGCGCGCGGCCATGGATGCGGCCCGCGCGTGACGGACCGGCCATGACGGTGCTGGGCATCGGTACGGATCTGGTGAGCATCGCCCGGGTGGAGCGGCTGCTGACCCGTCACGGCGAGCGCTTCGCGCGCCGGATCCTGCACCCGGTGGAATGGCCCGGCTATCATGGCAACGCCGCGCCCGCGGCGTTCCTGGCGCGGCGTTTTGCCGCCAAGGAAGCGGTCAGCAAGGCCCTGGGCGTCGGGGTGGGGGCGCACATGCGCTTCGCGGACGTGGGCGTGGACCATGACGGCCGGGGGCGGCCCGTGCTGGTGTTTTCCGGCCGGGCCGAAGACACGGCCCGGCGCCTGGGCGTGACCGGGTCCCGAATCAGCCTGGCCGACGAACGGGCATACGCGCTGGCCTTCGTCATGCTCCTGGGTGATTGAGCGGTTCACCCGGTCTTCGTCTCCTCGCGAGATGGCCGTGCGTTGTTCGGCAGGGATCCAGGCTCCCGCCTGAAACGTGCATTCGGAACGCGTTGCCCTGGCACGCATATCTCACCACCGTTCGAAGCGAGTACGCCCCGCCACAGTGCGCAGATCGGCGGCCGCAGTAGAAGGGTGGTGAGCTATGCGGGCCCGCGGGCGCACCGGTGAGCGCCAGAGCAGCATTCCCGGGGATCGTGTACGGATCGCGTCGACCTTCAGTCGGTGCTCGACGCCATGTCCTCCAGGGATCGCAACAGGGCGTCACCCTGTTCCAGCAGCGCATCCAGTTCCCCGATCCATGCATCCTTCAGCGCCTCCAGGCGATCCGGCTGCCCGCCCTTGAGTGCCGCCTCCAGCGCATGACTGCGGGCGGCGAGGCGCACGGTGCCGCAGCAGCGGGCACCGCCATGGATGCGGTGTACCGTGTCCCCCAGGGTTTCCGCATCGGTCGTGCCCCGGCCCAATTGCGCGCGCACCCGTTCCACGTCCCGGATCAGCATCTGCAGCATGTCCCTGGCCAGCCGAGGGTTGCCGCCCGCCCGCTGCAGGGCGATCTCGTTGTCATGGACCGGCTGGTGCGCGTCGAACACGTCCCCCCCGGTGCGCCCAGGCGCCCGGGGGCGGTCATGCGGCGCGTCCTCCACGCAGGCGAGCAGATCATCCTCGGAGACCGGCTTGTAGAGCACGTTGTCGAAGCCATGCTGAAGCAGCGCGATATGCATCTCGGGGCGGAGATCGGCGGTGACGGCCACCACGCGTGCGGTGGCGTCCGCGGCGCGGATCTCCTCCAGCGCGGCCATGCCGTCCTTGCCCGGCATGTGCACATCCATGAACACCAGATCGGGCGGATTCGCCCGGTGGGCGCGCACGGCCGCGTCGCCGTCTCCGGCCTGTTCCACCTTGCCGCCGTGGCGCTGGATCAGTTCGGTGAGCAGGCGCCGGTTGACCGTATTGTCATCGGCCACCAGGAACCGGTAACCGTCAAGTCGGGCATGCCCCGGGTCCGCCGCCGCGGTCCGCCGCGTGTCCGCCCCGCCGGGCCGTGTCATGTCCCGAATCGCCCGGTCAAGGGCGGGCACCGACACGGTCAGCGGTATCAGGTGTGCCCCCTGCGCGGCCAGCGTGTCCATGGTCTCCCTGCCGAGGCCCGTGCGGCGTGCCAGCAGGGTGCGGGCACATGGGTCGGGGTGATCCCTGAACTGCGTCAGTGCGTGATCCGGCAGTTCGCCCACCCAGACGATACCGAGGTCGCGCGCATGGGTGCCCAGGTACCGGAGATACGTTTCCTGGTCCCGGCAGGCATGGGCAGACAGACGCATGACTTCCAGCGTCTCGAGCAGCGCCCGTTGAATCTCGGGGTCGTCGCTCCATACCGCCACCCTGTCCACGGAGCGGGGCGATAAGGGAACGGCCGGGGGTACGTCGGCGTCGTCGAGCGGCAGGAAGATGGTGAACAGACTGCCCGTGCCCGGGGTGCTGTCCACCGTGATCCGGCCACCCAGCAGGCCCACGATGCCGCGGGTGATGCTCAGGCCGAGCCCGGCACCGCCGCCTGGCCTTTCGGTGTGCGCCTGACCGGCCTGGAAGAACGGCTCGAAGATGTGGAACAGGTCGTCCCGGTTGATGCCCGGCCCGAAATCGCGCACGCCGATCTCCAGCTGCCGGCGCCCGTCGGCACTGCGCACCCCGGTGTGGATGTTTACGCGTCCGTCGCGGGTGAACTTCAGTGCATTGCTCAGGACGTTGGTGATGACCTGCTTGAAGCGCAGGTTGTCGGAACTGATGCGCTCGGGCGTCTGCGGATCCATCAGCAGGGTGACGTCCGCCCGGCGTCCATGGGCGGAACGGCGGCAGATGCCGATGACCTCCGCAAGACACTGGCCCAGGTCGAACTGCGCCTTGTGGATGCTCATGCGCCCGGATTCCAGCCGCGACACGTCCAGGAGTTCGTTGACCAGCTTGAGCGTGTCCCGGCTGGATGCATTGATGATCCCTAGCCACCCCTGCTGGCGTTCGTCCAGGTTGCCCTGCTGCGCGAGCAGTTCGGTGTAACCCTGGATGGCGCTCAGGGGCGTGCGCAGTTCGTGGCTGATGTTGGCGAGCAGACGGGATTTCTTGACGTTGGCTTCCTCGGCCTGCGTGCGCGCAACGGTCAGGGCGCGGTTCTTCTCGTCGATGAGCTTGAGCTGATCCTGCAGGTCCCGGGTGGAGGCCTGGACGCGGGCGGTCATGCGGGCATGGGCCTGGCGAAGGTTCTCCACCATGCGGTTGATGCCGTTGGCCAGTACCTCCAGTTCCCCGCCTCCGCGCACGGGGAGGCGCGCGTCCAGTTCCCCCCTGCCGATGCGATGCACCGTGTCCGCCATCTCCTCCAGCGTCCGCGACAGCGGGCGCTCCAGGCGGCTGGCGATCACCGCGGTGATCGCCAGCAGGCCGAGGATGATCGCGATGCTGCGCAGTATCCACTCCGTCTGCTTGATCGCGGTGGGGATCGTGGACAGGGATATACGGACCTGTCCGATGACCTGCCGGGGTTCGCCGGCCCCGGTGTCGACGGGACCGCCGTTGTGTCCGATGTCACCCGGGCCGCCCGACAGGACGGGTGCCTCGAATGCCCGCGTGCCGTGCCCGAACAGCCGTTCCGACAGCACATGCAGCCGCCGGGACGGCGGGGGTTCCTGCACGTGCGTGTAGATCGGGTTGCCGTGCCGATCGAAGACGCGGATCGCCACCAGGTCCGGTTGGGAGCGCATGTGTGCGGCGACGGAACGGACCAGCGCGTCATTGCCCGAGGTGACACCGTGGGCCACCACCGGCGCCAGAAAGCCCGCGATGGTGTTGCCACGGGTGACCAGCCGGCTTTCCAGTTCCTGGACCTTGAGCATGGACCAGTAGGCGGTGAGCACGATACCCACCACCACCGCGGGCAGCAGTGCCAGGATGAACAGCCGGTGCTTGATGCGCCAGGACCGGCTCATGGCGCCCGCCGCAGCCGCATGCGCCCGTCAGGCACCGCACAACAGGTCCGCTGGAACCGCGTACCCGCCCGTACCGGCGGCGCGCGCGCCGTGAGCGGCATCGCCGCGCGGTCCCGGGTCTCCGGGCCGCCGGTGGACGGGGTCCCTGTGCGATCGATGGTCAGCATGATGCCCACCATGTTATCGCCGTTGGAGATGCCCGGGGGCGTTCAGGACGTATCCCCCGGTCTTGTTTATAATGTCCGCCCACGTTCCTGCACGGTCCCTGCGAGTACATGACCTATCCCACCCTGGAATCCTGTGTCGGCAATACCCCCCTCGTGCGCCTGCAACGCCTGCCGGGGGAGACATCCAACACCATACTGGTGAAACTCGAAGGCAACAATCCCGCCGGATCGGTGAAGGACCGCCCGGCGCTGGGCATGATCCGCAAGGCCGAGGAGCGCGGCGACATCCGCCCCGGCGACACCCTGGTGGAGGCCACCAGCGGCAACACAGGCATCGCGCTGGCCATGGTGGCGGCCATGAAGGGCTATCGCATGGTGCTCATCATGCCGGAGAACATGAGTGCCGAGCGCCGCGCCTCCATGAAGGCGTTCGGTGCGGAGATCATCCTGGTGAGCCGCGAACAGGGCATGGAGGGTGCCCGTGATCTGGCCAAACAGATGGAGGCGGAAGGCAGGGGGCGGGTGCTCGACCAGTTCTCCAACCCGGACAACCCGCTGTCCCACTACGAGGGCACAGGCCCCGAGATCTGGCGGGACACCCGCGGCGGCATCACTCATTTCGTCAGCGCCATGGGGACCACCGGCACCATCATGGGCACTTCGCGCTATCTCAAGGAACAGGACCCGTCCGTCGAGGTCGTCGGCGTGACGCCTGCCGAGGGCGCGAGCATCCCGGGCATCCGGCGCTGGCCCGAGGCCTACCTGCCGGGCATCTTCGAGGATTTCCGCGTGGACCGCACCCTGGAGGTGACCCAGCCGGAGGCCGAGGACACCATGCGGCTCCTGGCCGCGCGGGAGGGGATCTTCTGCGGCGTGTCCTCCGGGGGGGCCGTGGCCGCCGCCCTGCGCCTTTCGCGGGAGCTGGAAAACGCGGTGATCGTGTCCATCATCTGCGACCGGGGCGACCGCTACATCTCCACCGGGGTGTTTCCCGCATGACGCCGGTGATGGTATTCGACATCGAAACCGTGCCGGACGTGGAAGGCGGGCGCCGGATTCACGGGTTTCAGGGGCTCTCAGACGAGGACACCGCCCGGGCGCTCACCCAGCTGCGGGTGCAGAAGACGGGCAGCGAGTTTCTCGCCCTGCATCTGCACCGCATCGTGGCGATTTCCGTGGTGCTGGCCACCCGGGACCGGCTGGCCGTGTGGTCCCTGGGCGAGGAGGACGCACCCGAGAAGGAACTGCTCGCCCGATTCTTCGAAGGGGTGGAGCGCTACACCCCGACGCTGGTCACCTGGAACGGCGGCGGGTTCGATCTGCCGGTGATCCATTACCGCGCCCTGCTGCACGGCATCAGCGCGCCGCGCTACTGGGACACGGGCGATGACGACCGGGAGTTCCGGTACAACAACTATCTCTCCCGCTACCACTGGCGCCACCTGGACCTGATGGATGTACTGGCGGGGTTCCAGATGCGCGCCAATGCGCCCCTGGACGAGGTGGCGAGCCTGCTCGGCTTCCCCGGCAAGATGGGCATGAGCGGCGCGAAGGTCTGGGATGCGTACCTCGCCGGGGACATCCGCGGCATCCGCAACTACTGCGAGACCGACGTGCTCAACACCTACCTGGTGTACCTGCGCTTCGAGCACCTGCGGGGCCGGCTCACGGAGCAGGCCCTGGAGGAGGAACTGGCGCGCGTGCGCCGGATGCTGGCCGAATCCCCCGAGGCACACCTGGGCGCCTTCCTGGAGGCATGGCAGGCGGGGCACAAGGGCTGATGGGCCGCAGGGCACGTCCGGCGCCGGTGCCCGCCGCGCCGGTGGAGGTCATGATCGAATCCCTCACCCACGAGGGGCGCGGGGTGGCCCGGGTCTCAGGCAAGACGGTGTTCGTGGACGGCGCACTGCCCGGCGAACGGGTCAGGGCCCGTTACGTGGCCTGTCACCGGCGTTACGACGAGGCGGCGCCGGTGGAGATCATCGAGGCCGCGCCGGAGCGGGTGGAACCCCGGTGCCCCCATTTCAGCGTCTGCGGCGGCTGCAGCCTGCAGCACATGGGCGCCGATGCCCAGATCCAGGCCAAGCAGCGGGCGGTGCTGGAGGTCCTTGAACGCGTGGGTCGGGTGCGGCCGGAACGCATCGTGGCGCCCATCCGGGGTGAACCCTGGGGCTACCGGCGCAAGGCCCGGCTCAGTGCCAGGCATGTACCGAAGAAGGGCGGCGTGCTGGTGGGATTCCGGGAGCGCTACAGCCATTTCCTGGCGGACATCGGGGGTTGCGAGGTGCTGCACCCGTCCGTGGGTCGGCGCATCCGTGCATTGCGGGATCTGATCACCGCCATGGCTGCCCGGGACCGGATTCCCCAGGTGGAGGTGGCCGTGGACGACGCCGACCGCACGGCGCTGGTGTTTCGCCATCTCAAGCCCCTGAGCGATGCCGACCGGGAACGCCTGACGGCCTTCGCCCGGGACGAGGGCGTGCAGGTCTGGCTGCAACCCAAGGGCCCTGACACGGTGCACCGCCTGTGGCCGGCCGAGCCCGGGCCGCTGGTCTACGCCCATCCGGATTTCGACGTGCGGGTGCCTTTCGGTCCGCTGGATTTCATCCAGGTGAACCGCGACATCAACCGCGCGATGGTGGCCCGGGCCATCGACCTGCTGGAGACCGGGCCCGGTGACCGGGTGCTGGACCTGTTCTGCGGCCTGGGCAACTTCAGCCTGCCCCTCGCCCGGCGGGCCGGTCACGTGACCGGCGTGGAGGGGGAGGCGGCCATGGTGGCCCGGGCCCGGGAGAACGCCGGCCTCAACGGCATCGACAACGTGGATTTCCACGCCGCTGACCTGGCGTCGAGCATGCACGACAGCCCCTGGGCGCAGGCGCGCTACGACGCCGTGCTGCTGGACCCCCCCAGGGCGGGGGCGGCAGGCGTGCTGGATCTGCCCGGGCGGGTCGGGGCGGACCGCGTGGTGTACGTGTCCTGCAATCCCGCCACCCTGGCACGGGACGCGGACATCCTGGTCAACACCCACGGCTACCGCCTGGAGGCCGCCGGGGTCATGGACATGTTCCCGCACACCAGCCACGTGGAATCCATGGCCCTGTTCGTGCGCGGATGACTCCGTGGCCCCCGGCCGCCGCCCCTGCCACAATGCCCCCATGACGGAGAACAACATGTCCCGGGAAATCGTCCTTCAATGGCTCGACGCGGTTGAACGCACCGCCCGGGCCCTGGATTACGAGGCCCACATGGACCTCGTCTCGAAGCGCGTGCAGGTGCACGGCATCTCCGGCTTCGACGTCATCGGCTACGAGGACTGGGCCCGCCAGTGCGAGCACGAGTTCAAGGAAGGCCTGCTCAAGTCAGTGAGGTACCAGGGCCTTCGCATGACGGTCAGCACCGACACGCGCATCATGTTCCAGACCCGGGAGCGGGTGGAGGCCGCCGACGGCACTATCGTGAGCCACGGGCTGGAGGTGCTGCTGGAACAGGAGGCCGACGGCAAATGGCGCGTGGTGCGGGAGCGCATCATGCCCGATGACGAGGCCGTCTACAGCGGGCTTCCCGATCCGGCAGCGGACGGGGCGGGGTAGCCCTTCTCCGGATACCAACGCGTCGATCGCGAGGATCCTTGCGGGATTCGAATGATCGATATGTCCAGGGTGAGTTCGTCATAAACCGGATGGAATGAGGACGGGTTCGGCGGCAGTTCTCGCATTCCGGCATGTCATACCCACGGAGGCGGGTCTTCCCCGCCGCACGCAAGCACGGGACGGCGGGCATGCCGATCGCCATCAGCAGGTCAGCAGTTCCCGCCTCGGAAGCGAAGGAGGAAACTCCCATGAGCGAAGCAGGCAACACCGTCGATCTGGATGCCGTTACGGCGAAGCAGAAGGAGACCTGGGCCACGGGTGACTTTCATCAGATTGCCCGCCAGAACGTCTGCATGGCCGAAGCGCTGTGTGAGGCCGTGGATCCCCATGGCGGACAGCGGGTGCTGGATATCGCGTGCGGCAGCGGGACCGCGGCACTGGTGGCGGCACGAAGGTATTGCGAGGTCACCGGCATCGATTACGTCCCCGAGCTGATCGATCGTGCCCGAAGGCGGGCGGAGGCAGACGATCTGGATGCGGTGTTCCAGGTGGGGGATGCGCAGTCCCTGCCGTTTGCCGACGGAAGTTTCGACGTGGTGCTCTCGGTGTATGGCATGCAGTTCGCCCCGGACCAGGAGAAGGCGGCCCGCGAGATGCTGCGTGTCTGCAGGCCCGGCGGCCGCATCGGACTGGCGACGCCGGTCCCCGAGGGCTGGAGCGGTGATTTCTTTGCGACCAATGCCAGGTACGTGCCGCCTCCGCCCGGCGTGAAGCCGCCGCTTCGCTGGGGGACCGATGCCGGGCTGGCGGAGTTGCTGGGTGATGGCACGCGCTCGATCGAGAGCGAGAAGCGCACGGCACTGCAGTATTACCGGTCGGTGGATCATGCCGTGGATCTGTTCCTGACGTACTTCGGTCCGGCGATCCGCGCAGTCGGCAAGGGCGGAAGGGAACGACTGCAGGAGGACCTCGGGGCGGTGTTCCACCGCTACAACCGCGCCACCGACGGTACCGCGGTGATCGAGAATACCTATCTCCTGACCGTGGCGACGCGGGCATAGCGGGCGGTTACCTGTCGAATCGGTGCCCGGCCGTTCGACAGGTTGGTAATGGCACAATCCGCGAAGAGACGAGCATGCGATTCATGATCATTGTGAAGGCGAGCAGGGATTCCGAGGCCGGCAGGCTGCCGAGCCGGGAACTGCTGGAGGCGATGGGAAGGTACAACGAGGAACTGGCCCGGGCCGGCATTCTCCTGGCCGGTGAAGGGCTGCAGCCAAGCAGCAAGGGCGCACGCGTGCGCTTTGCCGGCGACCGGCGCACGGTCATCGACGGCCCGTTCAGCGAGACCAAAGAACTGATCGCGGGTTACTGGCTTTGGCAGGTCAGGTCCAAGGAGGAGGCCATCGAGTGGGTGAAGCGCTGCCCCAACCCCATGCCCGGCTCGGAGGCCGAGATCGAGATCCGCCAGGTGTTCGAACCGGAGGACTTTGGCGAGGCATTGACGCCGGAACTGCGCGCGCAGGAGGAGCGCCTGCGCACCGGGACCCCCGGGAAGCGCTGATCCGCCCGTGCCCGGGGCGTGCGGGCTTCGACTGCCGGGCGTCCTGCCGCCCGGCCGTGCCGTCAGGGCAGCACGCGGTCGATGACGATCTCCAGATTGCCCGTGCCGGTGGTCACCGGCCCGCTCTGACCCTCCAGATCCCCCGAGGCCGGCATCGCCCGGCCGGAGCGCGATACACGGGCCACCACCACCACCCGATCCACCGAGGAAAGGGTCATGTCCGTCATGGCGTGGCTGTCGTCCAGCCGGAAGCGGTAGGGGAGATCCTGCACCTGCAGGCGCTGAATCGCCAGCGGCATGGGCGGGCCGTCGGGGCGGCGCGCGAACAGGAAAACGGTTTCCCCGGGCGTCGCCTGGCCGGCGAGCTGCGGGTCCAGGCTGACTACGCCGCCCACGCCACCCTCGACGCTGTCGGCACCGTTGCCCCCGCAGGCCGCGAGCAGGACGGTAAGGAGGATCAAGGCTGGCAGTCTCGGCATGGCACAGGCTCCGCTGTTGTGGGAAATGCGGCCAAGTGTAACCCATCGGTGCGGGTCAGGAATCGGGGCCCATCTGGTCCGGCCGCACCTTGACCCGCAGGTACTCGTCGGCCTCGTCGGGGTCCACCGGTTCGCCTCGGGCGTCCTCAAGGGGGCCGTCGTCGTCGTTCCAGCCGCGCACGCCCAGCTTGAGGGACTGCACACGGGTGAATCCCAGCTCCTGCAGGGTCCGTGCCGCCAGGGCACTGCGCCGGCCGGAGCGGCAGATCACCACGACCTCCTCGTCCCGGGCCCCCGCCAGGCGCGGTTCGGTCTCGTCAAAGCCCCATTCGGCCGCCGCCTCCAGGATGCCCCGGGGCACGTGCAGGCTGTCCGGGATGTGCATGGCGGCGTATTCTTCCGGTTCGCGGATGTCCAGGAGCACCGGCCGGTCCGGGCCCTGAAGGCGCTCGCGCAGGTCCCAGGGCATGACCTCAGGCACCCGGGTCAGCGCTTCGTCCACCAGCGACTGGTAGTTCTTCATTGCATGCCTCGATTGTTCAGGACGGGCGCCCATTATAGGGGAGTAAAGACCCTGTATCCGAAGGGGCTGGTTGCCAACCGGGCCCCGCTTCGGTAAAAAGCCAGACGCCCACGCCCGGACAGTCCCCCACGCCACGGAGCCCCACGCATGGAACACGACCCCGAAACCCGCCCCGGCAATCCCTTCACCGGCGTCCTCTCCACGGATCAGGCCGCCATGGAGCAGCAGCTGGCGGATCTGCAGGTGCGCCTGGCGGCGATGCCCGATGACGCCCCCCTGCCGGAGCGTGCCCACGTGCTGCTGGACATGGGCGAGGCCCTGCTGGGCCTCGAGCGCCTCGAAGAGGCCTGGGAGACGGTCCGGCCCCTGGTCGAGCCCCTGGTGGAGGCCGGCGCGTGGCAGGAGGCGGTGGAGGCCTGCGATATCCTCTATCGCAGTGAACAGGACGATTCCATCGTGGCCCTGGGTCACGGGGTCTGGCTGGGAGTGACGTTCCCCATCCAGGCACACACCACCGTGGGCATGCTCAATCACGTGGTGGACGAGACGCCCGAGGATTCCGACGGTGCCGCTGTGGCGGCCATGGTGGCTCATTACATCGCCGGGCTGCGCACCGAGGGGCGCGAACGGGACAACCTGACCTTTCTGACCAACCAGGTGATCGCCAAGGTGGCGCGCCGTCATCGGGGCATCGAGGACCAGGAAACCCTCGAGACCTGGATCGAGATGTACGAGCTCAACAACATCGAGCGGCTGTTTCCGCGACTGGGCCTGATCGTCAACGCCATCGTCGGGGAGAAATGGTGGTTCGACCGCGATGCCGTGCGGGCGCGCATCCCGGAGGAGTGACCCCCCGCCCGGTCCCGGCTGACGGGCTGTGTTAAGCTGAGCCGATTCCTGCGGTAGATCCATACAAATTCGGGAGTTTTCTGTGCATATGAGATTCTGGATTCCCGCCCTGATGTTCGTGTTCATGGCGGCCGCCGGCGCGGCGGAAGTGCAGGTCACCGACCTGACCGAAGGCGAGGGCGACAAGGCCGTGCGCAACACCACCATTCAGGTCCACTACACCGGCTGGCTGGAGGATGGCACGCAGTTCGACTCCAGTCATGACCGCGATACCCCGTTTACCCTGGTGCTCGGCATGGGCCAGGTGATCCCCGGCTGGGAGATGGGCATTGAGGGCATGCGTGTGGGCGGCAAGCGCGAGATGATCATTCCGCCGGACCTGGCCTACGGGCCGGCGGGCGCGGGCGGCGTGATTCCGCCCAACGCCACGCTGCGTTTCGAGGTGGAACTGCTGGCCGTGGAGCCGCCGCCCTTTACCGAGGTGGACAACACCCGATTCGCGGAACTGGTGAAGGAGGGCGTCACCGTGATCGACGTGCGCCGCGCGGACGAGTGGAGCGAGACCGGCGTGGTGGAAGGCAGCTATCTGCTGACCGCGTTCGATGAGCGCGGCAACTTCGTGCAGACCTTCCCCGCGGAGTTGGATCAACTGGTCAAGCCCGACCAGCCGGTGGCGATCATCTGCCGGGTGGGCAACCGCACGGGTTTGCTGGCCCGGGCCATGGTGGAACAGGCCGGCTACCAGCAGGTCTACAACGTCACCGACGGCATCATGGGCTGGACCGCCGAGGGGCGTCCGGTGACCAGGGACTGCCCGGCCAACGAGTCCGGCACCCAGTGCTGACAGGGCGTTCCGGGGGCCGCAGGACCCCGGCAACCTGATCATCCGAGACAATCCGGGGCCGTCATGTGCGGCCCCGGTTTTTTTGGTGCTTCGACGTTTCGAATGGAAAGCCTTTGTCGGTGGCGCCCGTTCGCCCGGGGAGCGGGGTTTGGCCTGGGGATCAGGATCGCCCGGAGGACCGGGCTCCTACGGGGGGCATCGCCCTGATGTTCATGGATCCTCGGTGATGATCGAACCCACCGGGAACGTCGAGGAGCCGTCTTCTTTGTCCCCGCTCAGCCTGTGTTCAGGTAACCTCCGGCAGGCTGACCGCCATGAAGCGCCGCGTGATGCCGGCGCATGCATGGAGGTGGGGCATGTGGTCACGGTGGAAGATTGTGCTGGCCTGTGTGCTGCTGCTGCCGTTGCTGTCCGCCTGCGTGGAGGACACGAAGGTGCGCGGCTGCCACGGGGTGCTCGGACTGGACGGGACCTGGTTCGGCGCCATGGAAGACGATGCGGGGTCATTGTTCACGCTGGAATGGCGGATCTGTGACGATCACATCGTCCGGCATCGACTGTCCGGGAGCGACTTCGGCATCACCGGGTACCTGCTTAAGGAAGCCCACGGCGTGTATCGCGCACGGTTCAGCGACGGTTCCCGGGCAAGGTTGTTCACCGATCCGGGGCGCCGGCACGGGATCATGGTGAGCGAGTTCTTCGATTTCGCGGTGCTGGAGCGTCATGCCCCCGGTCTGCCGCGCTACCGTTTCCGCGATATCGACGGGAGCTGGTTCGGGCGGCAGATGCGCCGGCACGGCGGCCGGCTTGCACTGACGGCATCCGAGGCGACCTGCGGGTCGGGACTGTGCAGCACCCTGAACGCCGACGGCTTCGGCATGCTCATGGACCTGCCCCTCCTTGAAAGGGATTTCGGCCTGTGGTGGGGCGATTACACGGCGTCATCCGGCAGCGGAATCGCCGGCGCCATGCTGAGCCCGGACCGCGAGTTCATGGGCACTTACAGTTGCCCCGCGGGTTACTCGGATCCCTGGCAGTGCCGGTTCGGGGTCTACCGGCGGGACTGAGGGGCCCTCGGGGGCATGGCCCCTGCGGCCGTCCGGGGCTATATTGCCCGTGAACCCACGGCCCCCGGCCCGGGTCATGTCCATGCCGGACGGTCTCCGGCGCGAGGACGCCCTTCTCCCTATGGCACCGGTCATCCCTGAACTCATCGCCCATCGAGGCCATCGGGCCTGCTACCCGGAGAATTCCCTGCCCGGCATCGAGGCGGCAATCGCCGCCGGCGCGCGGTACGTGGAGGTGGACGTGCAGCTGTCCGCGGACCGGGTGCCCGTTCTGTTCCACGACGCGGATCTCAAGCGCGTCTGCGGCGTGCCGGGCGCCGTCCACGAACAGGACCTGGCCTCGTTGTTGAGGCTGAGCGCCTCCGAGCCTGACCGCCTGGGCGAGCGCTTCGCGGACAACCGGCTCGCGAGTCTGGAACAGATGGCGGCGTGCCTTCAGGACCACCCCGGCGTCGGGGTGTTCGTGGAGATCAAGCGCGTGGCGGTGGCCCATTTCGGGGTGCGCACGGTGCTGGATGCCGTCAGTCCGGTACTGGAGCCGGTGGCCGATCGGTGCGTGCTGATCTCGTTCTCCGTGCCCCTGCTGGCCGAGGCCGGTTCGCGTCTGTCCAATGGAAGCCGCCCCGGCTGGTCGGCGCTGGGCGGCGTCATCGACCGCTGGGATGAGCGTGACCGGATGGCCGGCCTGGGGCTCGGCTATTTGTTCTGCGATGTCCGTGGTCTGCCCGCATCGGGCCCGATCGCCTTCGAGTCGGTCCGGATGGCGGTCTACGAGGTGGCCGACCCCGAGGTTGCCCGGGCGCTCGCGGCGCGCGGCGTGCGCTTCATCGAAACCTTCGACCTGCCCGGCCTGCGGGCCCGGCTGACCGGGTGAGTTCGTTGTTCCCCACGAAGCAGACGAAGAAAGACCCTTGTTTCTCCGAACAGTAGATTGGGGTGAGCGGAGCAAACCCCAACGGGGTTCGAGCGGCCTCGTCATTGTTGGGGTTCGCTGTGCTCACCCCAACCTGCAATCCTGTTGGTTTTTTCTCTGTGCCCTCTGTGGCAGTCATTGTTGGGGTTCGCTTGCTCACCCCGGTCCACGCCATTCGCACGCTGATCAGCCCGTGCTGCCGAGCCAGAAGTCGATGGAGCGATCCAGGAAATCGGCCCAGGTCATGTAATGGGAGCCGTCGCAGGAGAAGGTCAGGCTGATCATGCCGTTGAACAGGTTGATGGACGCGGAGCGCAGGTAGACGGTTTCGTCCGCGAAGCGCAGGGCCCGGAAGTTGTCCAGCACGTCGCGTACGGCGTGGGACGGAATCTGGGCGTTTTCCGGATAGTCCCGGTGGGGGAAGGCCAGGCAGGTGTCGGGGTCGCTCAGGGCCTCGTGGGTCAGGATGCGGTAGCGGTAGGGGTCATCCAGGGTCCATACCGTGGCCCGGCTGCTGGAGAAATGCAGGACCGCCTGAAACACGCCCCGCTCCGTGAACAGCTCCTCCAGGATGGACAGCACCGACTCCATCTCCCGGTCCATGACGCTCTCGGCGCGGCTTTGCTGAAACACCGCCCCGCGGATGGACGGATCGCCCTTGATCTGGCGCCATTCCGTGGTCTCCTCGTAGAGGCTGGCGATGTCGGGCAGGTTGCGCAGGTCGAAATCCGCACCGAGAAAGCCCAGTGCGTTGCCCTCCGCGTCGCGGATCAGCTGCAGTGCGGTGATCGACGGGCGCCGGGCATACAGGCTGATATAGGCGTCGGACAGCAGGAATCCGTCCGCCGGGACCACCTCCTTCATGTACGGCCGCTGGGAACGGTCGCGACCGAAATACTCGGGCAGCAGGCCGGTTCGGGCGATGTTGTCGGAGAGCTGCACCCCGGCGGTGTTCACCGCGTAGAGAAACGTGCATTCGGGGATCTCCCGAATGGCGGGCTCGAGCACGGCGTCCAGCGCCTCCCGGTCGGGCCAGGCGGCCGGCAGTCGTTGGGCGATGCGTTGCAGGGGGTCGTGCAGCAGGCCTTCCAGGCGCCGGTGATGCTGCTCGATGGCGCGCTTGAGATTGTCCATGGGCGTCCGTTCAGTGGATTCGGGTTCCAACCCTTGCGGGTCAGGCCGGATCATACTGTTCCGCGCGCCTCAGGACCACCCGCGCCGCGCCCCGGGTCACGCCCTCACCGGTCAGACATGGGTGCTGAAATCCCCGTGGCGCGCCTGGCCCAGCAGGGTGCGGAAAGACTCGCCGCTCAGGTGGATCAGCGACTCGTGGTCGCCGCCCTCGATGTAGACGTCGTCCTGTGCCGCGAGGCTGTCATCCAGCAGGGTCTCCATGCCGTAGGCGGCGCCCAGGGCCGGCACGGCGCCGCGCTCGCAGTCCGGAAACAGGCGTCCCATCTCCGCTTCGGTGGCCAGGCCCACGTGCTCGCCCAGGGCCTGGTGCAGGCGCCCCAGCTTGAGCCGCCGGGTGGCGGGGAGGGCGGCCAGCAGGAGCTGGCCGCCGTTCTCCAGAACCACGGCCTTCGCCAGGGAGTCTCCCGGCACATGCGCCGCCTCGGCGCTGCGATTGGCCGACGGGGTATGGGCATGTGTCACCACCTGGTAATCCACGCCATGCCCGTCCAGAAAGGCCTTGAGGGTTTCCGCGATGGCCATGGTCATGCCTCCGTGAAGCTGAACCTGCCTTCAAGTATAGATCGGCCCCGCGGGACCCGCCGTCCCCGTCATTCCTCGCTGCGCAGCCGGTCGATCACCGCCCGGACCTCTTCGGTGTCCCATTCGATGGCGGTATTGACCGAGTAGCGGACCCGGCCCCGGGCGTCCAGCAGGAAAGAACTGGGCAGGGCGAACACCCGCCAGCGGGCGGATACGGCGCCGTCCACGTCCATGAGCACGGGAAAGTCCACCTGCACCTCGTCCATGAACGCCAGGATGTGCGCCGCGTCTTCCTGGAAATTGATGGAGACGATGGCGAACTCGTCCTCGTGATAGGCCGCGGCCAGCCGGTTCATGGAGGGGATCTCGTGGACACAGGGCGGGCACCAGGTGGCCCAGAAGTTCACCAGCGTGACCCGGCCCAGGCTTTCCTCCAGCGTGTGGCGTTCCCCGCGGGCATCCAGCAGGTCATAGCCGGGGGCCGGTTCGGCCGGGCGTTCCACCAGGCCGTAGGCGGTGGCGATGGAGCGATCGGCATCCGGGTCCAGGGCGCCCATCCGCTCCGGCCGGGGCGTGGCGGTCAGCAGACGCGCGGCGGCCATGAGCCGGGCGGGCGTCTCGTCCAGGACGGCCCGGACGTCCGGCGGGACCTCCCCCCCGAAGCCTTCGAAGACCCCGGAGTCCGGCGATTCCGTGTGGAACAGGTAGTAGTCACGCATGCCCGGGATCAGCCAGCCGTAGGCGGGGCTGCCGGCCCGGTGAAGGGTCTCCAGCAGTTCCGCCAGGCGCAGTCGGTGCGTGCCCAGTTCCGGCTGCATCACGGCCACGGGCAGGGTGGTGGCGCCGGTGATGCCCATCAGTTCGGGGTCCTCGCCGGCCACCGGTGTGCCCCTGAACAGGTTGGGGAAGAACAGCACGCCGCCGGCCACGGCCGACATGTCTGCGGCGCCCTCCTGCCAGGTGCGAAGCCCCCGCAGCAGGGGCACGGACATGCGGTCGCAGGCGATGACCACCACCGGCCCGAGCCCGCTGTCCGCTGCCGCCTGCAGCAGCGCCGCCACCGGATCGCCCTGCAGCGCGCGCACGGTCTCGTTGTCCCGCTGCAGCAGCAGGGATTTGAGCAGATCCACCTGCCAGACCGTCGCGCCGCGCGCCGCAAGGCGCGATGCCAGGTCATCGACCCCGCGCCGTTCGCCGTACTGGTTGATGAGCCATACGAACAGGGGACCGTCTCCATGACCTTCCGTGACCTGTACGTCCAGCCGGTCACCGCCGCCAAGGGGCACGGTGAACTCCGCCGCCTGCGTGGTGGAGGAGAGGATCAGGAGCGGGAAAAGGACAAGGACGAACAACAGGTAACGGTAGGGCACAAGTCGGGATCCATGGCGCGGTTGCGAAATGTCCGAGGGTCGTCAAGGGCCCTCCGGGCCGGCGCAGACTCTGCCATGCGGGGGCCCGTCTGGCAACGCCCGGCGGTTCCCGTCGCCGGGCCGGTCGGCTCAGCGGGAGAAACCGCCGCGCTGCTCGCCCCGGTTGCCGCCGCCCGCCCGGGGCCCCTGGCGGGTCCAGGTCTGGGACCGGCTGCTGCCGCGCCCCTCGGCGCGTCCCGGGCGGTGGGAGCCGTCGGCCTGCCAGGCACCGCGACTGCCTCCGGCGCGCGGTGTCCCCTGGTGGGTGGCATCACCCCGCTGGCTGCGCCAGGTGCGGGCATCCCGGCCGATCTGGTCCGAAGGCCGGCCGCGGGCGCGTTCCGTGTGCTGGCCGTCCCGCACGGCGACATCGGGCCGCTGTGCGCCGCGGGATGGCCGTGTCTCACCAGTGCGGCCGGCCCCGTGCCGTTCCGTCCATGCACGGCGGTCCTGGAGTTCGCGCCGGAGGGTCCCGGTCTGCTGTTCGGGGCCGGAGCGGTCCCGCAGACGGGGCGCGGCGTTGCGCCGGGGCGTGGTGTGATCCGTGGTGGCGGGACCCCGGCCGGTTCTTGCGCCGTCGCGACCCTCGTTCTGCCAGGCTCGGCGGGTGTCAGGGCCGGGGCTGCCGCGCGACTGCCGGTCGGAGCGGGTACGCGGACCCGTGCCTCGGCTCGACGTGTCGCCGCCGCGCCGTGTGCCGCGCGGCTGCCATGAGGGGGACGTTGGCCGGCCCGAGTAACGGCTGCCGGTCCCCGTGCGGGGGGCTTCCCGGGTGACCTGTCCATGCCGGCCGGTGAAGCGTTCCTGCACGGAGCGGTGCTTGTAGGCCACGCCGCGCCGGTGCCACGGGTCATGACGCCAGCGATACGTGCCCGGACGTGCCTTGCTGCCCACATGACGGTGCCGGTCATAGTGGCGGATGACGACCACGTGGCGGTGATGCCAATTGAAGGTGCTGAAAAAGAACCCGTGGGACACCGGGACGCCGCTCACCCAGGTGATGCCGACGCTGAACGTGTGACCGTAGGGGGGATGCCAGTACACCGGTGCGTACGCGGGCCACCACCAGCCACCGTAGACCACCGTGGGCCGGTAGTAGGGCACGTACACCACGCGGGGATTGGCCGGCTCGATGACGATGACCTCGCGGTCCCGAACCACGCGGATGTGTTCCTGGCGTTGCAGTTGTCCCGCCTCGTGGGCCTTGTGCCGCAGTTCCTGGATCATGGCGGCCACGTCCTCCTCCTGGAGCAGGAACGCGTCGCCCACGTTGCGGGTCCAGGACAGGTCCTCGTTCATCTGCGCCAGTACGCGGGGGAAGGCCACCAGCGCCTTGACGCTGGGATCCCAATCCCGATCCTCCACCGCATCCACCGCCGCCCTGCCCTCCAGAACGGGGTTGTCACGGGACCAGCGCGCGGCTTCCACCACCTCCAGGGGGTAGGTGGCGGCCATGAGGATCTGCGACAGCAGGGCGTCCGGGTACAGGGCGACGGGGGCCAGCATCTGCGCCAACTCGCCTTCGGTGAAGGGCTCCTCATCCAGGGCAGCGGCGTTCGGCGCCGTCAGGAGCATACCGAGCGTGAGTGCCAAGAGCAGGGCGGCCAGCGGCCTGGCGGGGCGCTTCATGGGCGGATCCTCCTCGGACGGCGGGGTGGTGGCGGGGCAGGCGTCTGCCCCGGGCCCATAAAAGTTCCGACCTCGCGGCTCCGGCTCCGTTCCCCGGGGTGATCCCCCCAGCGGATGCCTGTGAGTCGGGAATCTCGCCCCAGCGTCACACAGACAAGCTGAACGGGCGCTGAACCGTGCGCTTCGGATTCCGTCCCCTGGATAAGTCAGAGGGCCTGCCCATCCGCTGCTGCGAGGGTGGGGAGGAAACCCGCCGCGTCAGCGATTCTCCGGTGACCAGGGCAGGTGGTCCGGATCCACGTTTCCGCCGGAGAGGATGATGCCCACCTTGAGCCCCGCGCAGGTGCGCGGTGATTCCCGCAGTGCGGCAACCGGCACCGCGGCGGAGGGTTCGATGATCAGTTTGGTGCGTTCCCAGACAAATCGCATGGCCTCGATGATGGCCGCCTCGCCCGCCGGCAGGATGCGCTCCACGTGCTCGTGCAGGACGGGGAAGGTGAGACTGCCCAGGGTGCCGCGCAGGCCGTCCGCCACGGTCCGGGGCTGTGCGCAGGGGATGATGTGCCCCGCCGCCAGTGAACGGATGGCGTCGTCGGCACCTGCCGGTTCGGCCCCGAGAATGCGAATGTCCGGGCTGAGTGCGCGGGCCGCGATGGCCGTGCCGCTCAGCAGGCCGCCGCCCCCCACCGGCGCGATGATGGCATCCAGGTCCGGGTGATCCTCGAGCAGTTCCAGGGCGGCGGTGCCCTGTCCGGCGATGATCCGGTGGTCGTTGTAGGGGTGGATGACCGTGGCGCCGGTTTCGGCAACGAGCTCGGCCAGGGCCTCTTCCCGGGCCCGTACCGACGGCTCGCAATAGCGCACCCGGGCGCCGTAGCCCGCCACGGCCGCCTTCTTGACCTCCGGCACATCGTGGGGCATGACCACGTGAGCGGGGATGCCCCGTGTGTGCGCGGCCAGCGCCAGTGCCTGCCCGTGGTTTCCGGAGGAATGGGTGGCCACGCCCCGGGCGGCCTCTTCGTCGCCGAGGGAGCAGACGGCATTGGTGGCGCCGCGGATCTTGAAGGCGCCGACCTTCTGGAGGTTCTCGCACTTGAGCAGTATGCGCGCACCGAGCCAGTGGTCGAGACTCGTGCAGGTGAATACGGGTGTGCGATGCACATGCGGCCGGATGCGTCTGGCCGCTTCGCGGATGTCGGCGAGCACGGGTGCGGGCATGGATGAAATCCGGGGTCCGGTGAGTCCGGGTGCGTCCCGGTTCAAATGCGGATGTTGAGCAGGCCGATGATCCCGATGGCGATCAGGTAGATGGCCACCACGTAATTGAGCAGCCGCGGTTTCACAAGGATCAGGATGCCGGCGATCAGGGCGAGCAGCGGGGCCAGGCTCAGTTGCAGGGTCATCGGGTTTGTCCTCCTCGCGGGTTGTGTCGGGTTGTCCACGGGGCATGGTTCATCCCCGGCTCCTGTTTGTAACACACGCCCGGGGTCCGGCGGCCGTACCTCGCGCCCAAATGCGGCGCCCGAGGGCTCAGGCGCCCAGCAGGCGGCGCAGGATTTCCGCGTAGACACGTGACAGGACATCCAGGTCCTCGACCCGCACGTGCTCGTCGATCTTGTGGATGCTGGCATTCACGGGCCCCAGTTCCACCACCTGGGCGCCGGTGGGTGCGATGAACCGGCCGTCGGAGGTGCCGCCGGCGGTGGACAGTTCCGTGTCGTGGCCGGTGATCTCGCGGATCGCGGCACGGGCCGCCTCCACCAGTTCCCCCTCGGCGGTGAGGAAGGGGTGGCCCGACAGGCGCCAGGTGAGTGCATAATCCAGGTCATGGGCATCCAGTACCTGGTGCACCCGGGCACGGATGCCCTCGTCGGTCTGTTCCGTGGAGAAGCGCAGGTTGAAGGTCACCGCCAGTTCGCCGGGGATCACGTTCTCCGCCCCTGTACCCGCCTGGATGCCGGCGATCTGGAAGGAGGTGGCCGGGAAGTGCTCGTTGCCGCGGTCCCATTCAATGCCCGCCAGTTCCGTCAGGGCGGGCAGGGCACGATGCACCGGGTTGTCCGCCAGATGGGGATAGGCCACGTGGCCCTGCTGGCCACGTACCCGCAGGTGCCCCGAGAGGGAGCCCCGGCGTCCGTTCTTGATCACGTCGCCGAGGCGCGCGGTGCTGGAGGGTTCGCCCACCAGGCACCAGTCGATCTTGTCGTTTCTCGATTCCAGCCATTCCACCACCTTCACCGTGCCGTTGACGGACGGGCCTTCCTCGTCGGAGGTGATGAGCAGGCCGATGGAGCCGGTGTGATCCGGATGCGCTTCGAGAAACCGTTCGCAGGCGGTGACAAACGCCGCGATGGAACTCTTCATGTCCGCCGCGCCGCGCCCGTAGAGCAGCCCGTCCCGGATCTCCGGGCGGAACGGGTCCGAGGACCACTGTTCCGGCGGCCCCGGAGGCACGACGTCGGTGTGTCCGGCAAAGGCCAGCACCGGACCCTCGCTGCCCCGGCGCAGCCAGAGATTATCCACCTCCCCGAAGCGCAGATGATGGGCCTCGAAGCCCAGCGGCGCCAGGCGCTCCGCGATGAGTTGCTGGCAGCCGGCATCCTCCGGCGTAACGGAGCGGCGGCGGATGAGTTCCCGGGCGAGGTCGAGGGTGTCGGACATCGGATGGTCAGTTGTCAGTTGTCGGTAGGGAATTGTATCGGGTGGCTGAGATGGCAGTGTAAAGCGAACCGCTACCGGAGAACTATTTGAAGCATTGTGTGAGCGCCTGGGCGTCAAAGCCCACCAGCACCTGCTTGCCGTGCTCGACCACCGGGCGCCTGATGAGGGTGGGCTGCTCCAGCATCAGGGCGGCGGCGTGCTTCTCGTCGATGCCGTCGCGCACGCCCTCGGGCAGCCTGCGCCAGGTGGTGCCGCGGCGGTTGAGCAGCGCCTCCCAGCCCACGGCCTTTATCCAGGCATCCAGTTTCTTCGCCTCCAGGCCGTCGGCGCGGAAGTCATGGAAGCGGTAGTCGACGCCGTGTGCATCCAGCCACCTGCGCGCCTTCTTCACGGTGTCGCAGTTCCTGATGCCGTATAGCGTGGTCATGGGTTGTCCGTAAGGGGTGAGGGGTGAGGGGTAAGGCGTGAGGGGGGAGGGGGGAGGGGGCAATGACCAAAACCCCTACCTCTCACGCCTCCCCCCTCACGCCCATTCAGATATCCCGCAGCAGTTCGTTGAGGCCCACCTTGGAGCGGGTCTTCTCGTCCACCTTCTTTACGATCACGGCGCAGTACAGGCTGTACTTGCCGTCCCTGGACGGCAGGTTGCCCGAGACCACCACGGAGCCGGCGGGTACGCGGCCGTAGAGGACCTCGTCTTTCTCCCGATCGTAGATGCGGGTGCTCTGGCCGATGTACACGCCCATGGAGATCACGGAGCCTTCCTCGACGATCACGCCCTCCACGATCTCCGAGCGGGCGCCGATGAAGCAGTTGTCCTCGATGATGGTGGGCGCGGCCTGCAACGGTTCCAGGACGCCGCCGATGCCCACCCCCCCGGAGAGGTGCACGTTCCTGCCGATCTGCGCACAGGAACCCACGGTGGCCCAGGTGTCCACCATGGTGCCGGTGTCCACGTAGGCGCCGATGTTGACGTAGGAGGGCATCAGCACCACGCCGGGTGCGATGTAGGAGCCCTTGCGGGCGGTGGCCGGTGGCACCACCCGGGCGCCGCCTTCACGAAAGTCCCGCGAGTTGGCGTCGGCCCACTTCGAGGGCACCTTGTCGTAGTAGTTGGTGAAACCGCCCTTGATGAACTGGTTGTCATGGATGCGGAACGACAGCAGCACCGCCTTCTTGAGCCAGTCGTTGACAATCCACTCCCCGTCCTTTTTCTCGGCCACGCGGGCGGTGCCCCGGTCCAGCATGTCGATGGCCTCCAGCACCGCGTCCTTCACGTGGGTCTCCACGTTGCGCGGGGTGATGTCTGCGCGGCGGTCAAAGGCCTCGTTGATGATCTCCTGAAGCTTGCTCATGGTGTGGCTCCGTTCATGTCTCGCAATGGGTCAAAGGGTTTCCATGAAGCGCCGGATGCGTCCGGCGGCCTCGATGCATTCATCCAGCGGTGCCACCAGTGCCATGCGCACCCGGTGGGCGCCGGGGTTTGCGCCGTCCGTGCTCCGGGAGAGATAGCTGCCGGGGAGCACGGTCACGTTCTCCCGTGCGAACAGCTCGCGGGCGAAGCGGTCGTCGTCCACCGGCGTCTCGGGCCACAGGTAGAATCCCGCGTCCGGGCGCTGCACGTTCAGCACGTCCCCCAGGATCTCCAGCATGGCGTCGAACTTGCGGGCGTACAGGCGGCGGTTCTCCTCCACGTGGGTCTCGTCCGACCAGGCGGCCCGGCTCGCGGCCTGGGTGGGCGGGGCCATGCTGCAGCCGTGGTAGGTGCGGTACAGGTGGAAGCGCTCCAGTATACCGGCATCCCCGGCGACGAATCCGGAACGCAGGCCCGGCACGTTGGAGCGTTTCGACAGGCTGTGGAACACCACGCAGCGCCGGTAGCCGGAGTTGCCCATGCGTGCCGCCGCCCCCAGCAGGCCCGGCGGCGGTGTGCTGCCCGGGAAGTGTATCTCCGAGTAGCACTCGTCGGCGGCGATGACGAAGTCGTGACGCTCGGCCAGCTCGATGGCAAGGCGCAGAGAGGCCTCGTCCATGACGGCCCCGCCCGGGTTGCCCGGGCTGCACAGGTACAACAGCTGGCAACGCGCCCACACCGATGCGGGCACGGCCTCCAGATCCGGCAGAAACCGGTTCCGGGCGGTGAGATTCAGATAATGGGGCTCCGCGCCCGCCAGCAGGGCAGCGCCCTCGTAGATCTGGTAGAAGGGATTCGGCATCACCACCAGCGGGCGGCTTGTACGGTCCACCACGCACTGGGCCAGTGCGAACAGGGCCTCCCGGGTGCCGTTGACCGGCAGCACGTGGCGGGCGGGATCCAGGGAATCCGCGGGCAGGTCGAAACGCCGCGCCGTCCAGGCGGCGATGGCCTCACGCAGGGTGTCTTCGCCCCGGGTGAGCGGGTAGCGCGCCAGGCCGTGCAGGTGGCTCGACAGGGCCTCGGCGATGAATGCCGGCGCGGGGTGCCCGGGTTCGCCGATGGACAGGGCGATATGCTCCCTGTCCGCCGGCGGGGTGATCCCGGCCTTGAGTTCCGCAAGCTTCTGAAACGGATAAGGCTGGAGGCGGTCCAGGTCGGGGTTCATGGGCGGTCGGGTTCGGGGCGTCGGCGAAGAGGGCGATTATACGTGAAGGGGAAAGGCCTTGCAGGTGCAGAGGCTGTCGCGTTTCCAGCGCCTGCAACGGTATGCTGGTAGCCTGGCATAGCCCTTCAACGGAGTGTCCATGGGCAAGATCCTCAACTTCATCACCCCGGCGCAGGCCACGTTCATCCGGGCGCAACCCGTCTACTTCGTGGCCACCGCGCCGCGCGCCGACAACGGGCATGTGAACCTCTCGCCCAAGGGTCTGGACAGCTTCCGGATGCTCAGCCCCAACGCGGTGGCCTATCTGGATCTGACCGGCAGCGGCAACGAGACCGCCGCCCACCTGAAGGAGAACGGACGGATCACCCTGATGTTCTGCGCCTTCGAGGGCGCCCCGGGCATCGTGCGCCTGTACGGACAGGGGCGGGTGGTGCGCCCGGGAGATCCGGACTGGGCCGGATTGGTGCGGCAATTCCCGGATTTTCCGGGTATTCGTCAGATCGTGCGGGTGGACGTGCGCCACACGCAGACGTCGTGCGGATTCGGCGTGCCGGAGATGAACATGGTGGGACAGCGCGACGCGCTGGAGGCCTGGGCCCGTCGCAGGGGGCCCGAAGGGGTCGTGGCGTATCAGCGGCTCAGGAACCACGTGAGCATCGACGGGCTGCCGGCGCCGGGGCTCGAGGCCGAGCCGGAGCCATGAGCGGGCAGTTTCGCGGTCTCCACCATGCGAGTCTCCTGGTCGCCGACACGCAGCGCTCGCTGGACTTCTACCGGGATGTGCTGGACATGCCGGTGCTCGACCGTCCCGATCTGCCGTTCCCCGGCGCCTGGCTGGAGGCGGGCGGGCAGCAGATCCACCTGCTGGAACTGCCGAACCCGGATCCCGTCGAAGGCCGTCCGGAACATGGCGGCCGTGACCGGCACGTGGCCCTGCTGGTCGCCGGGCTCGACAGGATCTGTCAGCGCCTGGAGGCGGCGGGCATAACCTATACCCGGAGCCGGTCGGGCCGGTCCGCCGTATTCGTGCGGGATCCGGACGGCAATGCATTGGAGCTTATGGAAGCTCCCTAGAGACAAGATACAAGATGCAAGCCTGATTCGGCATGTCGCGTGAAAGTGGCTAACTTTCCACTTCCCACTTCCCACTTCCCACTTCCCACTTCCCGATTCTCACTTCGTACTTACTCAAGCGCTTCCCTCAACGCCTTCTCGATCTCCGCCTGCCGCGCGCTGTCCGTGACGGGCCGGTCCTCCAGGTCCGTGATGTAGAACACGTCGTCGGCCTGTTCACCGGCGGTGGCGATCTTGGCGTTGTGCACCCGGATTCCGCAGCGGGTGAGTGTGGTGCCGATGCGTGACAGAAGTCCCGGACGGTCGCCGGTGGTGATGGCCAGCACGGTGCGGTTGAAGTAGAGCTTCTCGCCGAATTCTATGCGCGTGGGCACGTTGAAGTGGCGCAGGCGGCGGGGCGTGTCGCGCACCACGGCGGTGGGGGGGCGGTCGGGGTTGGCCAGGCGGCGCGTCAGCGTCTGTGCAATCTCGTCCATGCGCATCTCCCCGTCCACGGGCTGCCCGGCATCCTCCAGCACCAGGTAGGTATCCAGGGTCTTGCCGTTGCGGGTGGTGATGATGCGCGCGTCCACGATGTCCAGACCCAGCTGGGTCAGTGCGGTGGTGGTCAGGGCGAACAGGTGCGGATGGTCATCCGTGTAGACGAAGATCTCCGTGCTGCCCCGGGCGGTCTCCTGGCGCACCCGTACCAGCGGCGTGGTGTCCGCTTCCAGCACCGCGCGGGTGTGCCAGGCGATCTCGTCGGCGGAATGGCGCAGGAAATACTCGGGCTCGAACGCCTTCCAGAGCGCCAGGCAGGCGGCCTCGTCGACGCCCGCGCCGCGCAGCAGATCCAGGGCCTGGGTCTGGACCTCGCCCATCAGTTCGTCCTGGCCCAGGGGATTGTCCAGGCCGCGGCGCAGCATGCGCTGAGTGGCGCCGTACAGCGTGGCCAGCAGCGAGTCCTTCCATGAGTTCCAGTGATCCGGGTTGGTGCCCCGGATGTCGGCCACCGTGAGCAGGTAGAGGTGATCCAGGCGCATGCTGTTGCCCACCTGGGTGGCAAACTCCAGCACGACGTCCGGGTCGGAGATGTCCCGGCGCTGCGCGGTCAGGGACATCAGCAGGTGAACGCGCACCAGCCAGGACACGAGGTTCGCGTCGTAGCGGGAAAGTCCGTGCTGCAGGCAGAATTCCCTGGCCTCTCCCGCCCCGAGCTCGGAATGGTCCCCGCCGCGCCCCTTGGCGATGTCGTGGAACAGGCCCGCCAGATACAGCAGTTCCGGCTTGGGGATGCCCTTGAAGACGTGGTTGCAATGGGGCAGCTCGTCGGCCAGTTCGGGCACGGCGAAGCGGCGCAGGTTGCGCACCACGAACAGGGTGTGCTCGTCCACCGTGAACGCGTGGAACAGGTCGTACTGCATGCGTCCGACGATCATGCCGAATGCCGGCAGGTACGCGGCCAGGATCCCGTAACGGTTCATGCGCCGCAGCTGGTTCGTGACGCCCCGGGGCTGGCGCAGGATCTCCATGAACAGGCTGCGGCAGGCCGGCCTTGAGCGGAAATCCTCGTCGATCAGGGAGCGGTGGGTGCGGATCTGGCGGATGGTGGAGGCGCGTACCCCCTTGAGCTCCGGGTGCTGCTCCAGCAGGAGAAAGAGCTCCAGGAGGGCGGGGGGATGGCGCAGGAAGACCCGGTCGTCCACCGTTTCCAGATAGCCGTGCCGGGCCTGGAAGCGGCGGTTGATCGGCGCCGGGGTGTCATCCCCGTCATCGGGCAGCATGGCCTCCTTGAAATGCTGCAGCAGGATCTCGTTGAGCCGCTCGAGCTCCATGACCGTGCGGAAGTACTGCTGCATGAACTGTTCCACGGCCAGGTTGTGGTTCTGGTCGGTGAATCCCAGCTGGTCGGCCAGGGATCGCTGGTGGTCGAACAGGAGACGGTCTTCCCTTCGCCCCGTGAGCGTGTGCAGGGCGAAGCGCACGCGCCACAGGAAGGTCTGGCCGTCGATCAGATCCCGGTATTCCTCCTCGTTGAGGAAATGGTGCTCCACCAGTTCGTGCAGGCTGCTGCCGCCGAAGTGGCGGTGCGTCACCCAGCCGATCATCTGGATATCGCGCAGCCCCCCGGGGCTTTCCTTGAGATTGGGTTCGAGCCGGTAGGCGGTGTCGCCGTAACGGTGGTGACGGGCATCCTGCTCGCTCAGCTTGGCAAAGAAATACTCGTTGCTTGCCCACAGCCGGGCGGGTGACATGGACTGCTCCAGCCGGTCCATGAGGGTCTCGTCTCCGGCCAGCAGGCGGGCCTCCATGAGATTCGTGGCCACGGTGATGTCCCGGCGCGCCTCCTGCATGCATTCGTCCAGGCTGCGCACGCTGTGGCCCACGTCCAGGCCGATGTCCCAGAGGAAGGTGAGGAATCGCCCGATATCATCTCCGCAATCCTCCGTGAGTTCGGTGTCGCACAGCAGCAGCAGGTCCACGTCGGAGCCGGGGTGAAGCTCGCCGCGGCCGTAGCCGCCCACCGCCACCAGGGCCAGCTTCGGATGGCGGCCCAGGCCGAATCCGTCCCAGGCCAGCCCCAGCAGCCGGTCGACAATGGCGGCCCGGCCGTGCACCAGTTCCACCACGCTGACCCCGGAACGGAAGCCGGCCTCAAGTGTTCGCCGCGTCGCTTCCAGGAAATCGCTGTAGGTGGCGACGTCGGCGGCATGGTCGCGCAGGCGCCGGTCGTGGTATTCCCAGTCCAGGGGATGGGCCACCGCGTCCGGCAGGGGGACCCAGTCATGGGGGGTCTGGTCGTCGATGGGGGAGGCGATGGCCATGGTGAGGCTCAGGCGGCGGTCTGTTCCTTTTCTTCGCCGCGCAGGGTGAGCACCTCGTGTCCGTCCGCCGTGACCAGGATGGTGTGTTCCCACTGGGCGGAGAGGCTGTGATCCTTGGTCACGACGGTCCAGCCGTCGGCCAGCAGCCGCGTATGGCGCCTGCCGGCGTTGACCATGGGTTCGATGGTGAATGTCATGCCCGGTTCCAGTTCCAGCCCGGTGCCCGGTTCCCCGTAGTGCAGCACCTGGGGGTCTTCGTGGAACACGCGGCCGATGCCGTGGCCGCAATACTCGCGCACCACGCTGCAGTGGTTGGCCTCCACGTACTGCTGGATGGTGTGGCCGATGTCGCCCAGCCGGGCGCCGGGGCGTACCTGTCCGATGCCCAGCCAGAGTGCCTTGTGGGCCACGTTCACCACCCGCCGGGCGCTGACCGAGGGCTTGCCGACGCAGAACATGCGGCTGGTGTCGCCGTGAAAGCCGTCCTTGATCACGGTGACATCGATATTGAGGATGTCGCCGCCCTTGAGCCGCCGGTCGCCGGGGATGCCGTGGCATACCTGATGATTGACCGAGGTACAGATGGAGCGGGGAAAGCCCTTGTAGTTGAGGGGCGCGGGAATGGCGTCCTGCTCATTGACGATATAGTCATGGCAGATGCGGTCCAGTTCGTCGGTGGTGATCCCCGGCTGGACATGGGGAATGATCATCTCGAGGACCTGCGCGGCGAGCCGCCCGGCCACGCGCATCTTCTCGATCTCTTCGGGGGTCTTGATGGTGACGGCCATGACGTTCCAATCCGGGCTTTCAAAGCGCCCTAGAATGACAGGGCCGCCGGACCCGGTCAAAAGCCCTGACGTGCCGGGGGAGTTTGTTGTGGCGGGGCGATTATGGTATAAAGCGCCCGCGCCGGGTGTAAACCCGCCGGGCGCGACGTGAACCACTAAATCCGCACATGCGCCGACACATCCAGTCGGGTGCCGCTGCCCAAGGGCGGGGGTTTCTGGATGGGGTGCATGGAGGCCCAACCCAGACCAATTCGGAGAATACCTTATGTCTAGCGTGACCATGCGCCAGATGCTGGAGGCCGGTGTCCATTTTGGCCATCAGACCCGCTACTGGAATCCCAAGATGGCCCCCTTCATCTTCGGGGACCGCAACAAGATCCATATCATCAATCTCGAGAAGACCCTGCCTCTGTTCAACGAGGCGATGAACTATCTGGGCAAGCTGGCCGGCAACGGCGGCAAGATCCTGTTCGTGGGCACCAAGCGTTCGGCCCGCGAAACCATCGCCGAAGAGGCCATCCGCTGCAAGATGCCGTTCGTGAACCACCGCTGGCTCGGCGGCATGCTCACCAATTTCAAGACCGTGCGCGAATCCATTCGCCGGCTCAAGGAGCTGGAGCTGATGCGCGACGACGGCACCCTGAACCGTCTGGGCAAGAAAGAGGCCCTGATGCGTACCCGTGAACTGGACAAGCTCGAACGCAGCCTGGGCGGCATCAAGGACATGGGCGGCCTGCCGGACGCCATGTTCGTCATTGACGTGGGTTACGAGAAGATCGCCGTCAGCGAAGCCAACAAGCTGGGTATCCCGGTGGTTGCCGTGGTGGACACCAACAACTCCATTGAAGGTGTCGATTACGTGATCCCCGGCAACGATGACGCCATGCGCGCCATCCAGCTCTATGTCTCCGCGGCAGCCGACGCCATCAGCAATGCACAGGTGGCCGTGCGGGCCGCCGCCGCATCCGGTGATGACGAGTTCGTCGAGGTCAAGGACACCGCCGAGGCGCCCAGGAAGAAGGCGGCTGCAAAGAAGAAGGCCGCGCCGCCGGCCGACGCCGACAAGCCGGCTGAAGCTCCGGCCGAGTCCGGGGCGGCGGCCGAGTCCGGAGCCGCGGCAGAGTGACAATGCGCCGCCCCGGCTGGGGCGGCGCAACCATCGGCGGGCCCCGGCAGGCGCCGGGGCCGTTGCCCGATTCACAGAATTCGATTCAGGAGTATTCCCATGCAGATTACCGCATCCATGGTCAAGGAACTGCGCGAGCGCACCGGCGCCGGCATGATGGAGTGCAAGAAAGCGCTCACCGAGACGGGCGGCGACATGGAGGCCGCCATCGATCTGATGCGCAAGTCCGGCCAGGCAAAGGCCGACAAGAAGGCCGATCGCGTGGCCGCCGAGGGGCAGGTCATGGTGGCGTTGTCCGACGATGCCGGCCGTGCCGCCATCGTCGAGGTCAATTGCGAGACCGACTTCGTGGCCAAGGACGAGAACTTCGAGAGATTCGCCGACCGCGTGGCGTCACTGGTGCTCGCCAATGGCCCCGCCGACGTCGAGGCGCTGATGGCGCTCGACGCCGGTGACGGCACGCTGGAGCAGGCCCGTGCCGCCCTGGTGGCCAAGATCGGCGAGAATGTTCAGGTGCGCCGCTTCGAGCGCCTGGAGGCCGGTGACGGCAGCGAGTTCGGTTACTATCGTCACGGCAACCGCATCGGCGTGGTGGTGGAACTGGCCGGCGGTGACGCCGAACTTGCCAAGGACATCTCCATGCACATCGCCGCCAGCCGGCCCGTGTGCGTGGACGAGTCCGAGGTGCCCCAGGACCTGCTGGACAAGGAGCGCGAGATCTTCTCCGCACAGGCCGCCGAAAGCGGGAAGCCGCCGGAGATCGTCGAGAAGATGGTCACCGGCCGCATCAAGAAGTACCTGGCCGAGATCACCCTGGTGGGGCAGCCCTTTGTCAAGGACCCGGACAAGACCGTGGGCAAGCTGCTGGACGGGGCAAACGCCACGGTGCGCCGGTTTGTCCGCTACGAGGTCGGCGAGGGGATCGAGAAGAAATCCGAGAACTTTGCCGAAGAGGTCATGGCCCAGGCCAGGGGCGCCTGATTCGGAACACACAGGGGGCGCCGGCAGGAGCCCCTTTTTTTGCGGGCCAGCCTGGATGATCCGGCCGGGGATTGCGGTGCCGGCGTGTGTCGATGCCCGCGGCGTGTCCGATGACTGTACGGATGAGATGGGCCCCCCGGGGCCCGGTGAACGCCGGGCCTGCCGTGTCGGTCGGGGAGGCATCTCCCTCATAACAACGCATGACAGGAAACCAGGGTCACCCATGAGCGAACAACCCCGTCCGGCATACAAGCGCATTCTGCTCAAGCTGAGTGGCGAGGCCCTCATGGGGGATCAGGACTACGGTATCGATCCCAGGGTGATCGACCGCATCGCCCGGGAGGTGACCGAGTTGAGCCGGATCGGTGTGGAGGTGGCCATCGTCATCGGTGGCGGCAACATCTTCCGCGGCGCCGGACTGGCCGAGGCGGGCATGGACCGGGTCACCGCCGATCACATGGGCATGCTGGCCACGGTCATGAACGGGCTGGCCATGCAGGATGCCCTGGAGCGCGTGGGCAAGTTCTGCCGCGTGATGTCGGCGTTGCAGATCAACCAGGTCTGCGAGGACTACATCCGGCGCCGTGCCGTGCGTCACCTGGAAAAGGGTCGGATCGTGGTGTTTGCCGCCGGTACCGGAAACCCCTTCTTCACCACCGATACCGCCGCCAGCCTGCGGGCCATCGAGATCAATGCCGACATCATGATCAAGGCCACCAAGGTGGACGGGGTCTATGATTCTGATCCGTTCAAGAATTCCGGCGCCGTGCGCTACGAGCGTCTGACCTACGAGGAGGCCCTCACCCGCCACCTGGAGGTCATGGATGCCACCGCGCTGGTCATGTGCCGGGACAACAACATCCCCTTGCGGGTGATCAATATATTCAATGAGGGCGACCTGATGCGGCTCGTGACCGGCGAACCCATCGGCACCCTGGTCGAAAGAGGCTGAGATCCCATGACTGATGCCATCAAGAAGGATGCCAAGAACCGCATGGGCAAGAGTATCGAATCCCTGCGACACGAAATGGCCAAGATCCGTACGGGGCGTGCCCACACCAGCCTCCTCGATCATGTCACCGTGGAGTACTACGGCGCCGAAGTGCCGATCAGCCAGGTGGCCAACGTGAACGTGGAGGATGCCCGTACGCTGACGGTCACGCCCTGGGAGAAGGACATGGTGGGTAAGGTGGAGAAGGCCATCATGACCTCGGATCTGGGCCTCAACCCGGCCACCCAGGGGACCGTGATTCGCGTGCCCATGCCGGCACTGACCGAGGAACGCCGCAAGGACCTGGTCAAGGTGGTGCGTAACGAGGCCGAGAATGCCCGTGTGGCGGTGCGCAACATCCGCCGTGATGCCAACAACGCCCTCAAGGCCCTGCTCAAGGACAAGGAGATCTCCGAGGACGAGGAGCGCCGGGGCCAGGACGAGATCCAGAAGCTGACCGACGCCCACATCGAGGAGGTGGACAAAGTCCTTGCCGAAAAGGAAAGGGAACTGATGGAAGTGTAGGGCGTGCAAGCGCCGATTCCGTCGTTCGTTCCGTGAGCTCCGACGTCTCCCACAAGCATGCCATACCCCGCCATGTGGCCATCATCATGGATGGCAACGGCCGCTGGGCGCGCGCGCGTCATCTGCCTCGCACCGAGGGACACCGCCAGGGGGTGCACGCCACCCGCGCGGCCGTGCGCTTCTGTGCTTCCCGGGGCGTGGAGGCATTGACGCTGTTTGCCTTCAGCAGTGAGAACTGGCGCCGCCCGGCCGGCGAGGTGAACACGCTCATGGGCCTGTTTGTCACTGCCCTGGAGAAGGAGCTTCCGGAACTCGAATCCAGGAATATCCGCGTGCGGTTCATCGGGGAACGGGAGAACTTCTCCGGCAAGCTCAGGTCCCGGATCGATGAGGCCGAGCGGCGTACCGCCGGCAATACCGGTATGCATCTGGTCATTGCCGTGAGCTATGGGGGGCGCTGGGACATCGTGTGCGCCACCCGGCGGTTGGCGGAGCAGGCGGCGGCAGGCAGCCTCGAGCCCGGTTCCATCACGGCGGAAATGCTCGATGCCGGGTTGTCCACCGCCGGCCTGCCTGAACCGGACCTGTTCATTCGCACCGGCGGCGAGCGCCGGCTGAGCAACTTCCTGCTCTGGCAGCTGGCCTATACCGAGCTGTTCTTCAGCGATGTGCTGTGGCCGGATTTCGATGCGTCGGAACTGGAGGCGGCCTTCGGGTTCTTCGCCCGGCGCGAGCGCCGCTTCGGTCGCACCGGTGAACAGGTGAGCCGTGAGCGGGCTTAGGCCGCGGGTCATCACGGGCGTGGCACTGGCGGCCGGCGTCCTGGCCGCGATCCTGCTGCTGCCCACCGCCCTGTTCCTGCTGCTGGTGCTGGCGGTGCTGCTGCTGGCCGCCTGGGAGTGGTCGCGGCTCATGGGGGTCGAGGAGAAGCCGGTGCGTATCCTCTACCTGGGCCTTTGCCTGCTGGCGGGCTTCGTGGCCCTGGACCACGTCCTGACGCTCGAGCGGCTGTGGCCGGTGCAGGCGGGTGTGATATGGTGGGCGTTGGTCGTGGTCCTGCTCGCGGTCTACCGCCCCGGCGGTCCCGGCGCGGGAAGTCCCGCCCTGAAGGGGATTGCGGGTGTGCTGACGCTGGTGCCCGCCTGCGTCGCGCTGGTGGTCTTTCACTCGCTCCAACCCGCCTGGCTGGTCTTTCTGCTCCTGCTGACCTCCTGCGCCGACAGCGCCGCCTATTTCACGGGCCGGCGCTTCGGCCGCAGCAAGCTGGCACCGCACATCAGCCCGGGCAAGACCCGCGAGGGCCTGTTCGGCGCCCTGGCTGCCACACTGGTGCTGGGGCTGGCGGGTGCCCGGTACTTCGAGGTGCACCAGGGCCTGTGGTTCTATTTCGTCGCACTGTGCCTGGTAACCGTATTGTTGTCCGTGGCCGGGGACCTGTTCGAAAGTCTGATCAAGCGCGAGGCGGGCGTGAAGGACAGTGGACAGATTCTCCCGGGGCACGGCGGTGTACTGGACAGGATCGACAGCGTGACGGCTGCCGCCCCGGTGTTCCTGATGGGTCTGCTATGGGGTGGCATCCTGGCCCGGTGACGGACAGGGCAACGACGGTGGAGAGTGATGCGGCATACACAATTCACAGCATGGTGTGGCCATCGGGCCCGCGGCCGCGATGACTGAACGGGCCGCGCGCGCCTCCATTGGCGTCACGATACTGGGTTCCACCGGCACCATCGGCGTGAATACCCTGGATGTGTTGTCGCGTCACCCGGATCGTTTCCATGTGGTGGCGTTGACCGCCCAGGGCAACGCGGATCGGCTGGCCGAACAGTGTCGCCGGTTCCGGCCCGAGTACGCGGTAATGGTGTCCCCCGACGGCGCCCTGCGGCTGGAAGAATTACTGGCCGGATCGGATCTGCCCACCCGCGTGCTGTCGGGGCCGGAGGCGCTCGAGCAGGTGGTGGAACTGGAGGCCACCCGGTATGTCATGGCCGGCATCGTGGGCGCCGCCGGACTGCTGCCCACCCTGGCGGCCGCCCGGGCGGGAAAGCGGGTCCTGCTGGCCAACAAGGAGGCCCTGGTCATGTCGGGGCAGCTGTTCATGGACGAGGTGCGTGCCAGCGGCGCCGAGCTGCTGCCCATCGACAGCGAGCACAATGCGGTGTTTCAGTGCATGCCGGCGGATTTCGGCCGGGGCCTGGGCGACGTGGGCGTCGAGCGGATCGTGCTTACCGCCTCCGGCGGGCCGTTTCGGACCTTTAGCGCCGAGGACATGGCCGCCGTGACGCCGGAGCAGGCCTGTGCCCATCCCAACTGGGTCATGGGCCGCAAGATCTCCGTGGATTCCGCCACCATGATGAACAAGGGGCTGGAGGTCATCGAGGCCTGCTGGCTGTTCGGCACCGGCGCTGACCGCGTGGACGTAGTGCTTCATCCCCAGAGCGTGATTCATTCCATGGTGTCCTTCAGTGACGGCTCTGTGCTGGCGCAACTGGGCAATCCCGACATGCGCACCCCCATCGCCCATGCCCTGGCGTGGCCGGAACGGGTGGCCTCGGGTGTCGACCCCCTGGACATCGTGGCCGTGGGGCAGCTGGATTTCGAGCGCCCGGATCCGGACCGTTTCCCTTGCCTGCGGCTGGCCTACGAGGCCCTTGCGGCGGGCGGTACGGCCACGGCGGTACTCAATGCCGCCAACGAGGTGGCCGTGGAGGCCTTTCTCGATTCCAGGCTGCCATTTACGGATATCCCGGACGTGATCGAACACGCGCTGGCGCAGACGACCCCGGGACCGGCCGGCGATCTCGAACAGATTCTGACGGCGGACCGGGCGGCCAGACAGCTTGCCCGGGAACGCGTGGACCGGCTGGCCGGCATGCGGTTGGGGAGGGTGTCATGACCATCCTCATCAGCATCGCCGCCTTCGTGGTGGCTATCGGCGTGCTGGTCACCATTCACGAATACGGCCACTTCTGGGTGGCCCGGCGCATGGGTGTGAAGGTGCTGCGTTTCTCGGTGGGCTTCGGCAGGCCCCTGTGGAAGCGGGTCGCCGGGGCGGATCGCACCGAGTACGTGGTGGCCGCCATCCCCCTGGGCGGTTACGTGAAGATGCTCGACGAGCGTGACGGGGATGTGCCGCCGGGCGAGGATCTGACCCGGGCCTTCAATCGCCAGCCCGTGAGCAAGCGCATCGCCATCGTGGTGGCCGGGCCGGCGTTCAACTTCCTGTTTGCCATACTGGCGTACTGGCTCATGTTCATGGTGGGCGTGTCCGGCGTGAAGCCCGTGGTGGGGGAGGTGGTGCCCGCCTCCCTGGCCGCGGAGGCGGGATTTCAGAGGGGCGACCGGCTCATCAGCGTGGGAGACAGGCACACCCCCACCTGGGAACTGGCTTCCCTGGCGATACTGGAGCGCAGCCTGGAGGCGGGGGAGGTTGGCGTGCGCGTGGAGACGGAGGATGGCCGGGACTACGTGCGGCGACTGAATCTGAGCGATACCCGGCGGCTGCTGGACGAGGGGCCGCTGCTGGAGAAGCTGGGTATCGAACCCTGGCGGCCGGTACTCGAGCCGGTGCTGGGCGATCTGGTGTCGGGCGGCGCGGCGGAACGGGCCGGACTGCAAGCCGGCGATCGTATTGTGCGCTCCAACGGCGAGCCGGTGGAAACGTGGCAGCAGTGGGTTGCCATGGTCCAGGCGCGGCCCGATGAAACCCTGCGCCTTGAGGTGGAGCGCGACGGCGCGCGCCTGAACGTGGATGTACGCACCGATACGCGGGAGGAGAATGGCAGGTACATCGGCATGGTGGGCGCCCATGTGGACTTCGACCCCGCCCGTTTCGAACACATGCGCACGACGGTACGCCATGGGCCCGTGGAGTCCCTCGGACGGGGCGTCACCCGGACCTGGGACATGACCACGCTGACCCTGCGCGTGCTGTGGCGTCTGGTGCTCGGAGAGGCCTCGGTGAAGAATATCAGCGGTCCGGTTACGATCGCGGAGTATGCCGGAGTGACGGCCGTGATCGGTCTGTCGGCCTTCCTCGGTTTTCTGGCCATCGTGAGCATCAGTCTGGGTATCATCAACCTGCTGCCGATACCCATGCTGGATGGCGGGCATTTGCTCTACTATGTGGTGGAGATCGTCAAGGGGAGCCCTGTGTCCGCCCAGGTGGAGGCGGTGGGCCAGCGCGTCGGGATCCTGATGATCGCGATGCTGATGACGCTCGCCTTCTACAACGACATCATGAGAATACTGGGCTGACCCCTCTATGCTGAAACTTCTGGGACGCGTCCTTCTGCTGACGTTATGGTTTGCTGCATCCGCACAGGCCTCCACCTTCGCCATCGAGGATATCGAGGTGGAGGGCCTGGAGCGCATCGCCCCGGGGACGGTGTTCACCAATCTGCCCGTGCAGGTGGGAGATGTGTTCGACGATGCCCGCAGCGCCGAGGTGGTGCGGGCCCTGTTCCGCACGGGCTTCTTCTCCGACGTGACCCTGCGCCGCCGTGACAACGTGCTGGTGGTGGTGGTGGAGGAAAGGCCCGCCATCAACGAGATCAATATCTCCGGCAACCGGGACATCAAGGACGATGAGTTGATGGATGCCCTGCGCCAGGTGGGCATGGTTCGCGGAAGGGTGTTCAACCGCACCGTGCTGGAACGCATGGAGAACGAGTTGCGGCAGCAGTATTTTGCCCGCGGCAAGTACAACGTGCGCGTGGAAGTCGAGGTGGAGGAACTGCCCCGCAACCGGGTCGACGTGAACATCGATATTGCCGAAGGGCAGGTGGCCAAGATCAGGCGCATCAACCTGGTGGGCAACGAGACCTTCCGGGACAGGGATATCCTGCGCCGGTTCGATTCCGGCATACCCCGCTGGTATGCCTTCTTCAGCCGCCGGGATCACTATTCCCGTCAGAAACTGGCCGGTGACCTGGAGACGCTGCGCTCCAAGTACCTGGATGACGGCTTTGTCAATTTCAGTATCGACTCCACCCAGGTGACCCTCACGCCGGACCGCAAGGATATCTACATTACGGTGAATGTAGACGAGGGCGACCAGTACACCCTGAGCGATGTGCGCCTGGGGGGGAACCTCATCGTCGACGAGCAGGAATTGATGGAACTGGTGGATGTCTCGCCCGGTGATGTCTTTTCCCGCGCACGCATCACCGAGGCCGCTGAACGCATCACCCAGCGCCTCGGCGACGAGGGTTATGCCTTCGCCAACGTCAACCCCATTCCCGAGATGGACGACGAGAACCAGGAGGTGTCCCTGACCCTGTTCGTCGACCCGGGTCAGCGAGTCTACGTGAGGCGAATCAACTTCACCGGCAACGCGCGCAGCAAGGACGAGGTGTTCCGCCGCGAGATGCGCCAGATGGAAGGCGCCTGGTACAACGCGTCCAACGTGGACCGCTCGCGTGTGCGTCTGCAGCGCCTCTCCTATGTCGAGAACGTCAATGTCGAAACGCGTCGCGTCCCGGGCCAGGAAGATCAGGTGGACCTGGATATCTCGGTGAGGGAACGTCTGTCGGGCAGCTTCACGGTGGGTGTCGGCTATGCCCAGACTGAAGGCGTGCTGTTCAATCTGGGGCTTTCACAGGAAAACTTCTTCGGGACCGGGAACCGTCTCGACCTGGCATTCAACAACAGCAGTGTGCACACGATATACAGTGTCTCTTATGTGAACCCCTACTACACCATGGACGGCATCAGCCGGGGGTTCAGCCTGTTTTACCGGGAGACCGATGCATCCCAGGCGGATATTACCCGCTATGCCACGAACCGCTTTGGCGGCACCGTAAGCTACGGCATACCGCTGACCGAGTACGACACGTTCCGTGTGACGCCCGGTTATGAGCATGTGGAGGTCCTGACCACCGAGCTTTCCCCGGTGGAAGTCACCGATTTTCTTGATCGGAACGGCAACAACTTCAACCTCTATTCCCTGGAGACGTCCTTTACCCACGACACCCGGGATCGTACCGTGTTCGCCACGGAAGGCAATCTGCAGCGCGTGGGTCTCAAGGCAACGCTGCCCGGCAGCGACCTGGAGTTCTACAAGGCCGACTACCGTATGCAGTGGTTCAAACCGCTTCGTGAGAACCTCACCTTCGGGCTTTCGGCGGAAGTGGGTTACGCGGAGTCTTACGGCGACAACGAAGTGCCGTTCTTCGAACACTACTTTGCGGGTGGTGCCCGTTCGGTGCGGGGTTATCGGGATTTCAGCCTGGGGCCGCGCGACAGCACCAACAATGACCCCTTCGGCGGCACCTTCCGCGCCGTGGGTTCGACCGAGCTCCTGTTCCCGCCGCCTTTCCTGGAGGATATGGCCAATATCCGCATGAGCCTGTTCTTCGACGCGGGCCAGGTGTATGAAAGTTACGAGGATTTTGATGCCGGCGAGATCCGCACCTCCGTGGGTGTCGGCATGACCTGGCTGTCACCGGTGGGCGCGTTGACATTCAGTCTGGCGCAAGCGTTAAATGAAGGCCCGGATGACGAAAAGCAGGTCTTTCAGTTCAGCATCGGGGCCGCGTTTTGACCGGGCGCTTGCGTGCATCCGCACAGCGTTCGAAATGTCACGTCCCCCACATCAACGAGACGTTGGGCATGGTATCGTACCGGCGTAAGGAATGGAGACGAGTTTTGAATAGGAAGTCCGATTTGCTCAAGGCCGTGGTGCTCGGTATCGCCCTGCTGGCGGGTTCGCCGGCAGCCATGGCCTCTGAGGCCCGAGTGGCATTCGTCAATATCAATTTCATCATGGAACAATCGCCGCAGGCGGAAGCCGCCCTGGAGGCGCTGGAGAGGGAGTTCTCGCCGCGGGATGCGGAGCTTGTGGCCGAGCGCGATGCGCTTCGCCAGATGCAGGAACGTCTGGAACGGGATGCGGACGTGATGGGTGCAGAGCAGCGTGCCGAGCTGGAGCGCAGCTTCCGCAATCGTTCCCGTGAGTTCAAGCGGGCCCAGGACATGTTCAGCGAGGATCTGAACGCGCGCCGCAACGAGGAGCTCGGACGGCTGCAGCGTCTGGTCCAGAACGTCATTCTGGAGCTTGCGCAGCAGGAGAATCTCGACGTCGTGGTGACCGAGCGCAACGTGTTGTTTGCCAGCGAGCGCATCAATATCACGGAAAGGGTACTGGACAAGCTCAGGGAACAGCATGGCCGCTGATCGACCCGACAAGGCGTTTTCGCATGTATGCCGGCCGGGCGTGAACCGCGGGCGGTCGCCGCGCTGCGGCGATTCAGCATCCGGATCATCCGATGCCGATCAGCGCAGGTGAACTCGCCACCCGCCTAGGTGCGCAACTGAAGGGTGATCCCGAGACAGTCATCGACGGCGTGGCGCCCCTCGACCGTGCCGGCCCGGGCGAGCTGTCCTTCCTTTCGAGGGCACAGTTTGGTGCTCACCTGGCCACGACGCGTGCGGGTGTGGTCATCCTGTCCCCGGAGTACCTGGATCGCTGTCCGGTGGCGGCGATCGTCACCGACAATCCCTATCTGGCCTATGCGCGCGCCTGCGCGCTGATCTGTCCCGAGGAGAAGCGGGCCCCGGGGATTCATCCCTCCGCAGTGGTGGCCCCCAGAGCGCTCATTCATGAAAGCGCGAGCATCGGACCGCAATGCGTGGTGGAGTCGGATTGCGAGATCGGCGAGTCGGTGGTACTTGGCCCCGGCTGTATCGTGGGGGCCCGCTGCCGGATCGGCGCGCACAGCGTCCTGACCGCCCGCGTCACTTTGGGGCACGGTACCCGGCTCGGTCAGCGGGTGCGTATTCATCCGGGCGCCGTTCTGGGTGCCGACGGTTTCGGTTTCGCTCCGGACGGGGATCGCTGGGAGAAGGTGCCGCAGCTTGGCGCCGTGACGGTGGGCGATGACGTGGAGATCGGCGCCAATACGACCATCGACCGGGGTACCCTGGGGGATACGGTGATCGAGGAGGGGGTCAAGCTGGATAACCTGATCCAGGTGGCCCACAACGTCCGGATCGGTGCGCATACGGTCATTGCCGGCTGCACGGGCATTGCCGGCAGCACCCGTATCGGACGGAACTGCGCGATCGCAGGGGGAGCCGGTATAATCGGACACGCGGAGATCGCGGACCGGGTGACCGTCACCGCCATGTCGTTTGTGTCCCGGTCGATTCCGGAACCCGGCGTCTACGGCTCGGGCGTGCCGCACGTACCCATGCGGGAGTGGAGCCGCAGCCTGGTCCACTTGCGACATCTGGACGATCTGGTTCGACGAATCAGGAAGCTGGAAAACAACAGAATATAAGTGCGGGCAAGCGGAAGGCCCGCGATATGGCGGTCCCCGTGCCTGGCGCGAGGGCCTCGTCCGGGCATCATTTCATCAGGGGATCGAGACATTGGACTCCATGAGCATTCAAGAGGTAATGCGCTATTTGCCGCATCGTTACCCGTTCCTGCTGGTGGATCGTGTCACCGATTTCCGGCCCGGGGAATACCTGGAGGCCGTCAAGAACGTGAGCATCAACGAGCCGTTCTTTCAGGGTCATTTCCCCATTCGCCCGGTGATGCCCGGGGTCCTCATCATGGAGGCGCTGGCGCAGGCCACGGGCCTTCTGGCCTTCAAGACTCAGGAGGCCCGAAACGAAGGGCAGGAAAAGCAGCAACTCTACCTGTTCGTGGGGATCGACGAGGCCCGTTTCCGCCGCCAGGTGGAGCCGGGTGACCAGTTGCGCATGCGTGTCGACCTGGTCCGCGTGGTGCGCGGTATATGGAGATTCAAGGCCGAAGCGCGGGTTTCGGAGGAAGTGGTGGCCTCCGCCATTCTCATGTGCGCTGGGAAGGAGATCGAATTGTGATCGATCCCCGGGCGATCGTCGAGCCGGGTGCCCGAATCGCCGAGGAGGTGAGTATCGGTCCGTTTTCCGTCATCGGCCCGGATGTGAGCATCGGCCGCGGGACGCGCATTGGTCCCCATGTGGTCATTACCGGGCACACGGACATCGGGGAGGACTGCCGTGTGTATCAGTTCGCTTCCCTGGGTGAGGCGCCCCAGGACACTGGCTACAGGGACGAACCGACGCGGCTTGTGATCGGTGACCGGAACGTGATCCGGGAGTACGTGACCATCAGCCGTGGTACACCCAAGGGTGGTGGAGTGACCCGTGTCGGCCACGACAACCTGATCATGGCCTATGTGCACATTGCCCATGATTGCGAAGTCGGCGACCACACGACGCTTGCCAATGCCGCTTCCCTAGCCGGTCATGTGCAGGTGCAGGACCGGGCCATCCTGGGAGGGTTTACGCTGGTGCACCAGTTCTGCCGCATCGGTACCCATGCCTTCACCAGCATGGGCGCGGCGCTGAATCGGGATCTTCCCCCCTATACCCTGGCCTCGGGAAACTACGCCAGGGCGATCGGCATCAACAAGCTTGGGTTGAATCGCCGCGGATTTCCGCCTGACACCGTGCATGCCCTGCACCAGGCGTTCAGGCTGCTGGTGCGCGGCAGAGACCGCAAGGGTGGAATGGCGGCCGTCGAGGGTCTGGCGGCGCAGGTGCCGGAGGTGGCGCGTTTTGTCGAGTTCGTCAGGGAGAGCAAGCGCGGCATCGTGCGCACGGGGAAAAAGCACGGTTCCGAAGTGTAGTGGCAAGTCCAACCGGGCGGCGGATGGTGAAGGCCTTTGCCTCGCCGCAGGATCCTCACTCTTTACTTTGATCAAGTCCCCCTGTCTCGATAAGTTCGAGCGCCATCCTGGCCACGTTGTCCGATCCGCCGCCGCTGCCCAGTTTCTCCCGAATGACCCCCATACGTTCACGCATTGCCCGGGTATAGTCCGGATCCGTGAGCAGGTGTTCGATCTCGCCAGCGATATTCTCAGGGGTGGCATCGTTCTGTATGAATTCCGGCACCACCCGTTCGCCTGCCACGATATTGGCCAGTCCCACGTTTCTGATCAGGATCAGACGCTTGATGATGAAATAGGTGATCGGAGACACCCGGTAGAGAATGGCCATCGGAACACGCAGCAGGCCGGCCTCGAGGGTGGCGGTACCGGAGGCGATCATCAGCGCGTCGGCACTGTGCATGGCGTCATAGGTGCGACCGGCGATCTGAACGATGTTCAGCCGCGAGTCCATATGGGGAGCAACGTCACGTGCCACGTCGACGCCGGGGGCGAGCGGCATGATGAACTGCACGTCGGGGATGCGCGCACGTAACAGCCGGCCCGCCTCCATGATGAGGGGCAGGTGCCGGCTCAATTCCCCGCGGCGGCTGCCGGGCAGGATGCCCACGACCGGTGCCGCCTCGTCCAGACCGAACTCCCGGCGCAGGGTGCGGCAATCGGCGGAGGCACGCACCTCGTCCACCAGCGGGTTGCCCACGTAACGTACGGGAATGCCATGCCTGCGGTAGACCTCGGCTTCGAAGGGAAACAGGACAGCCATGGCGTCGATCACGCGGCCGATTCGCTTGACCCTTCGCGAGCGCCATGCCCAGACCTGCGGGCTCACGTAGAACAGCACCCTGATGCCCAACTGCTTGGCAGTGCGCGCGAGGCGAAGGTTGAATTCCACGTAATCCACCAGCACCAGCAGAGCGGGGCGGTCCCGCTGAAGCCGTGCGCGCAGTGTTGCCAGTGCCCGGCGGATGTCCCGGTAATGGACCAGCACCTCGACCAGGCCCACCACGGAAAGCCGGGTGCTGTCCACGAGAATCTCGACCCCGGCTGATCGCAGGGCGCTGCCCCCCATGCCCGAGAACCGCAGACCCGGATCCATGCGGCGCAGGGCGCGGACCATGTTGGCGGCATGCAGGTCGCCGGAGGCTTCGCCGGCCACCACCATTACATGAGCGCTGTTGTTGTCCTCAGCCGGCGACATCCCGGATCACGTCGGTGATGGTCACGATGTGTTCGTCCGGCATCTCCGGGTAGATTGGGAGGGAGATGCAGCGGGCGGTTACATCGTCGGTCACCGGCAGGGAGACCTGATCGCCCTGATGCGCGAAGGCCTTCTGCCGGTGCAGCGGGATGGGGTAATACACCGCGCAGGCGATCTGGCGGGCCTGCAGGGCCTTCATGATCTCGTCACGATGCTCCGAGAGGAGCGTGTACTGGTGGAACACGTGCCGACCGTAACCGTCCTCGCGGGGCGTGATGACGCCGCTCCCCCGCAGCAGTTCGTTGTAACGGTGCGCCACGCGGCGGCGCTGCCGGTTGAACTCGTCGATGTGGCGCAGCTTGATGCGCAGGATGGCTGCCTGGATCTCGTCCAGGCGGCTGTTGTAACCGATCATGTCATGGTGGTAACGCACCTGGCTGCCGTGGTTGCGGAGCGCGAGGATGCGCTCGGCGTACGAATCCGAGCGGGTGGTGATGAGCCCCCCGTCCCCGTAGCATCCGAGATTCTTGCTGGGAAAGAAACTGAAGCAGCCCAGCTCACCCATGGCGCCGGTCTGCGTGCCTTGCGCATCCGCCCCGAAGGACTGCGCGCAGTCCTCCACCAGCAGCAGTTCATGCGCTTCGCACAGCCTTCCGAGCAGGTCCATGCGCGCTGGCTGGCCGAACAGGTGCACCGGTAGTATGGCCCGGGTGCGCGCGGTGATTGCCGCCTCCACTTTCGCCGGATCGATGTTGAACGTTTCCGGATCGATGTCCGCGAATACCGGCGTGGCGCCCGTGTAGGCGATGGCTTCGGCCGTCGCGATGAACGTGAATGCGGTGGTGATTACTTCATCTCCGGGGCCGATGTCTGCGGCAGCCAGAGCCAGGTGCAGGGCGTCTGTGCCCGAGGCGCAGCCGATGGCGTGCTGCACGCCCAGATAGTTCGCGGTCTCCTGCTCCAGGGCCTTCACGTTCGGGCCGAGAATGAACTGCGTGTTTTCCAGCACCTCCGCGACGGCCGCATCGATCTCCGTCTTCAATCGGTGGTACTGAGTCTTCAGATCGACCATGGGGATCATGGAGTGTGTCGTCTCCTGCCGTGCCGTGTTCAGGTTTGCCGGGGGTGCGCGTCCGGCCTTAGCGGAGGATCTGTTTGTCCCGCAGAACCAGATCCGTGATGCGTATCGCGGTCTCCAGGGCCCGCTGGCCGTCTTCGCCGGTTACGATAACCGGCGCACCGTTCTGGATGGCGTCCAGAAAGGCGATGATCTCGGATCTGAGCGCATCGCTCTCCTCGAAGAAACTCTCCTCGCTGGTGATCTCCGGGATCCCCGGAAACATCTCCCCTTCACCCACCCGGTGCACTGCCAGGCCGCGGTTCTGGAAGTCCACGGAAATATAGGCGTTCTGCTGAAAGATGCGCATCTTGCGTTCCGTCTTCATGCTGACCCGGCTGGAGGTCACATTGGCCACGCAGCCGTTCTCGAACTCGATGCGCGCGTTGGCGATGTCGATGGCCTGCGAGAGCACCTGGGCCCCGCTGGCCGCCAGGGATTTCACCGGCGAGCGCACCATGTCCAGGATGATATCGATATCGTGGATCATCAGGTCCAGCACCACGTTCACATCGGTGGCCCGCGGCTTGAACGGTGCCAGGCGGTGGGACTCGATGAACAGCGGCGCCATCCTGCGGTCCGCGAGATCCATGAGCGCCGCATTGAAGCGTTCCAGGTGACCGACCTGCAGAATCAATCCTTTCTCCCGGGCGATGCGGTTGAGTTCAGCCGCCTGGCTCACCGTGGCGGTGATCGGTTTCTCGAGCAGCACATGGGTGCCGTGGTTCAGGAACTCCTGGGCGATCTTGAAGTGAAGCGTGGTGGGCACCGCGATACTCACCGCCTCCACACGTCCCAGCAGGTCCGCGTAGTCGGTGATGGCGCGGCAGTTGCAGTCGGCAGCCACGGAGGCCGCCTGCTGCGGGTTGGTATCAACCACGGCGATCAGTTCGGCATTGGGCAGGGCGGCGTATTTTTGGGCGTGGAACTTGCCGAGGTAGCCCACGCCGATAACGGCGCAACGCGTGCTGGACATGGATATTTCCGCAGATTTTCAATGTGTTGGGGCCGTCTCGCCCGACTTCGTCCCGGCCCCCCGGGCCTGTGATAGCATCTTGGGGTCAAAAGGGCGGGTTCAGGCGCCAGGAGGCCTGGATGCCGGCTGAGCACGCCTGGCGGGCCGAGTTCACGCGTGCCGTAGTTTACTTGAATTCCCGGGGGGATGCGTGGATCTGGATGCTTTGTCGGGGATGCCGGGGCTGGCCGGGGTGGATGAAGCGGGCCGGGGACCGCTGGCGGGCCCGGTGGTGGCGGCGGCGGTTATTCTGGATCCCCAGGCGCCCATCGACGGGCTCAGGGATTCCAAGAAGCTGAATGCCTCCCGGCGGGAATCCCTGGCCGACATGATCCGCGATCGTGCGGTGGCCTGGGCCATCGGCGTGTGCAGCCCCGGGGAGATCGATCGGATCAATATCCTGCAGGCCAGTCTGTTGGCCATGCGCCGGGCGGTCGAGGCGCTGGAGGTCTCTCCGGAACTGGCCCTGGTGGACGGCAACCGCTGTCCGGAGCTTTCCGTTCCGTCCCGGCCGGTGGTGAGGGGTGACAGCCTCGTGCCGGCCATCAGCGCGGCCTCCATCATCGCCAAGGTCTGTCGCGATGCCCTCATGCGGGATCTGGACTCGCTTCACCCGGGCTACGGTCTGGCCGACCACAAGGGTTATCCCACCCCCGTGCACCTGGACGCCCTGCAACGCCTCGGCCCCAGCGCCTGCCACCGCACCAGCTTTGCCCCCGTGCGCCGGGCGCTGGTGGCACGGCAGAGTCGTTTTGACTTGTCCGGGTCGTGAACGCGGAGATCGCGGAGATCTGGAGGGCGCAGAGAAATTTCTACATGGAATCACGACAGTGCAAGGGCGACCATGGAGGCGTGACATTGCAGCCACCATGAGCCTGGTCTGCCGCGACCACACAAGAACTCTGCGCCCTCTGCGTCTTTGCGATCTCCGCGTCACATTCATGAACCACGGTTGACTCCATAACATGACCGCAAGCTTCGTACATCTGCATCTGCATACCGAGTTCTCGCTGGTGGATGGCCTCGTACGCGTGGACCCGCTGGTGGAGGTGGTGCGCGAGGCGGGGATGCCGGCGGTGGCGGTGACCGATCAGGGCAATCTGTTCGGCATGGTCAAGTTCTACAAGGCCGCCCTGAAGGCCGGCATCAAGCCCATCGTGGGCGTGGATCTGTGGGTCTCCGCGCCCCAGTCCGGGGAAGCGCCGTCGCGGCTGGTGCTGCTGGCCCAGGACGAAGACGGCTATCGCAACCTGACCCGGCTCGTGTCCCGGGGTTACCTGGAGGGCCAGCGGGGCACGGATGCACCGGTGCTGGAGCGCGGCTGGTTTGAGGGCGCGAGCCGGGGGCTGATCGCATTGTCCGGCGGTCGCGAAGGGGAGGTGGGCCGGGCGCTCATGGGCAGCCAGCCCGGGTCGGCGGAGGCCCTGTGCGAGTACTGGGAAGGCCTGTTTCCCGGGCGCTTCTATCTCGAGGTCGGGCGCACCGGCCGGGAAGGCGAGGAGGACCATCTGCATGCCGCGGTGGACCTGGCCCAGGCCCGGTCCCTGCCGGTGGTGGCCACCAACGACGTGCGCTTCCTCCATGCTGCGGATTTCGATGCCCATGAGGCGCGGGTCTGCATCCACGACGGCCGCGTACTGGACGATCCCCGCAGGCCCCGCGACTACACCCCGCAGCAGTACCTGCGAACCCCCAGGGAGATGCAGGAATTGTTTGCCGATATCCCCGAGGCCCTGGAGAACTCGGTGGAGATCGCCCGGCGCTGCAACCTCTCCCTGACCCTGGGGGCTCCGGTGCTGCCCGAGTACCCCATCCCCGACGGCATGACCACGGACGATTACTTCCGCAAGGTTTCCCGGGAGGGTCTGGACCGGCGGCTGTCCGTGATTCTGGAAGGCGAGGCAGCAGACCGCGAGGGCCGTGAGCGTACCTATCGGGGGCGCCTGGATACGGAGCTGGACGTGATCTGCCAGATGGGTTTCCCCGGCTATTTCCTGATCGTGGCCGATTTCATCCAGTGGGCCAGAGACAACGCCGTTCCCGTGGGGCCGGGGCGCGGTTCCGGGGCGGGCTCCCTGGTGGCCTATGCCCTCGGGATCACCGATCTGGACCCGCTTCGCTACGATCTGCTGTTCGAGCGCTTCCTCAACCCGGAACGCGTCTCCATGCCCGACTTCGATATCGACTTCTGCATGGAGCGGCGCGACCGGGTGATCGACTACGTGGCGGAGCGCTACGGGCGTGAACGGGTCTCCCAGATCATCACCCACGGCACCATGGCGGCCAAGGCGGTGGTGCGTGATGCGGGCCGGGTGCTGGGCCATCCCTACGGTTTCGTGGACCGCATCGCCAAGCTGATCCCGTTCGAGATCGGCATGACGCTGGACAAGGCCCTGGAGCAGGAGGAGGAACTGCGCCGCCTCTACGAGGATGACGAAGAGGTAAGCGGGCTCATCGACCTGGCCCGCAAGCTGGAAGGTGTGGCCCGAAACGCCGGCAAGCACGCCGGCGGCGTGGTGATCGCCCCCTCCCGGCTGACCGATTTCTCGCCGTTGTACTGCGAGCCCGGGGGTCAGGGGGTGGTCACCCACTTCGACAAGGACGATGTGGAGGAAGTGGGCCTGGTGAAGTTCGACTTCCTGGGCCTTCGCACCCTGACGATCATCGACTGGGCGGTGCGCACCATCGATGCCCGGCGCGAAGCCGCCGGTGAGCCGCCCCTGGACATGAGCCGCATTCCGCTGGACGACCCTGACACCTTCGGGCTGCTCAAGCGCCAGGAGACCACGGCGGTCTTTCAGCTGGAATCCCGGGGCATGAAGGAACTCATCAAGCGCCTCCAGCCCGACAGTTTCGAGGAGATCGTGGCGCTGGTAGCCCTGTACCGCCCGGGGCCGCTGCAATCGGGCATGGTGGATGACTTCATCAACCGCAAGCACGGCCGTGCCCGGGTGGAGTACCCCCACCCGGATCTGGAGCCCATCCTCAAGCCCACCTACGGTGTCATCCTCTATCAGGAACAGGTGATGCAGATCGCCCAGGTACTGGCCGGCTACACCCTGGGTGGTGCCGACCTGCTGCGCCGCGCCATGGGCAAGAAGAAGCCCGAGGAGATGGCCCAACAGCGGGCGATCTTCCTGGAGGGCGCCACCGGCCGGGGTGTGGACGAGGCCACGGCCAGCTACATCTTCGACCTGATGGAGAAGTTCGCCGGCTACGGTTTCAACAAGTCCCATTCGGCCGCCTACGCACTGCTCTCCTACCAGACCGCCTGGCTCAAGCAGCACTATCCGTCCGCGTTCATGTCCGCGGTGCTCAGCGCCGACATGGACAATACCGACAAGGTGGTGAACCTGATCGAAGACTGCCGGTCCATGGACCTGACAGTGGTCCCGCCGGACGTCAACCGGTCCGGGTACCGTTTCAGCGTGGGTGACGATCACACGGTCATCTACGGTCTGGGGGCCATCAAGGGCGTCGGAGAGTCCGCCATCCAGGCCCTGATCGGCGCCCGGGAGGCGGGCGGGCCCTTCCGGAGTCTGGATGACCTGTGCATGCGGGCCGATCCCCAGAAGATCAACCGCCGCACACTGGAGGCGCTGATCCGTGCCGGCGCCCTGGACTCCATCGGACCCAATCGGGCCACGCTCATGGCGAATCTGCCCCGGGCCCTGTCCCGGGCGGAGCAGCAGCTGCGCAACGAGAGCCTGGGACAGGAGGACCTGTTCGGCGGCCCGGTGACCCCGGATGCCCCGGATTCTCCGGATGAGCAGCTTCCCGAATGGGATGAGGACCTGAGGCTCTCGGCGGAGAAGGAGACCCTGGGCCTGTATCTCACGGGGCATCCCATCGAGCGTTTTCGGACGGAACTGCTTGCAATCCAGAGCACACGGATCGCCGACCTGGTGGCGGAGGTGAGCGAACAGGCGCCGGGCGAGGGACGGCGGCGCCGGGACCAGTCCGCGATCGTGGCGGGCCTGATCATCAGCATCCGAACCCGCAACACGCAGACCGGGCGCATCGGTTTTGTCACCCTGGATGATCGCAGCGGACGGATCGAGGTGGGCCTGTTCGGAGACGATTTCAACCGTTTCCAGCACCTGCTCGTCAGGGACCGGTTGCTGGTAGTGCAGGGGCAGGCCGGGGTGGACGAGTTCAACGGCGGCGTACGCCTGCGGGCCCGCCAGGTCATGGATCTGGACGAGGCGCTGACCCGATGCGTGCAGGGTCTCGACCTGCGCATTCTGGGCCGTCCCGTGAACGGCCTGCTGGACGACCTCAAGGAGGCCCTGGCGCCCAGCCGGGAAGGCCGGTGCCCGGTGTACATCCACTTCCGGGATGACCGCATCCAGGCCTGTTACGAGCTGGGCGAGGCCTGGCGCGTGCGCCCCAGCGGCGAGCTGCTGGAACGGCTGCGCGGCGTGCTGGGCGCGGATGCGGTGGCGCTTCGCTGAAGTGCGAAGGGTGAACGGAAAATCGGGAAGTGAGGAGTGGATCTTCATTCCCACTTCCCGATTCGCACTTCGCACTTCAATAGGGTTAGAATCCCGGATTCCGCCGACCATGACCAATCCAGAACCGGCACTGTTATATGAATCCTGACTTTCTCGACTTTGAGCAGCCGATCGCCGAACTTGAGGCCAAGATCGAGGAACTTCGCTACGTGGGTGATGACGCCGAAGTCAACATCCATGACGAGATCTCCCGGCTGCAATCCAAGTGCACCTCGCTGACGGAGTCCATCTTCGCCAAGCTCAGCGCCTGGCAGGTGGCGCAACTGGCGCGCCATCCGCGACGGCCTTACACGCTGGATTACATTCAGCGCCTGTTCACGGACTTCGAGGAACTGCACGGCGATCGCAACTATGCGGACGATCCCGCAATCGTGGGGGGGCTGGCCCGGCTCGACGGTGAGCCGGTGATGGTCATCGGCCACCAGAAGGGCCGTGACACCAAGGAGAAGATCCGCCGCAACTTCGGCATGCCGCGCCCCGAGGGCTATCGCAAGGCCCTGCGGCTCATGCGTCTGGCCGAGCGCTTCCGCCTGCCGGTACTCACCTTCATCGACACCCCCGGGGCCTATCCGGGCGTGGGCGCCGAGGAGCGCGGCCAGAGCGAGGCCATTGCCAAGAACCTCCAGATCATGGCGGGCCTCCGCACGCCCGTGATCTGTACGGTGATCGGTGAGGGCGGTTCCGGCGGCGCGCTCGCCATCGGCGTCGGCGACCAGGTCATGATGCTCAAGTACAGCACCTATTCGGTGATCTCCCCCGAGGGATGTGCCTCCATCCTCTGGAAGAGTGCCGAGCGTGCGGCAGATGCTGCGGAGGCCCTGGGCATCACCTCCTCGCGCCTCAAGGAACTGGGGCTGATCGACACCATCGTTCCCGAACCCCTCGGCGGCGCCCATCGTGATCCCGCACAGATGGCCGACAACCTGCGCGACGCGCTGTCCGAATCCCTTCAGACCCTGCGCGCCATGGACACCGACCAGCTGCTGGAACGCCGTTACCAGCGCCTGATGGGGTATGGGCAGTTCAAGGAAGGATGAATTCAAGTAGGAGGTGGGAATTGGGAAGTGAGAAGGTCCCTGCGCAACCCTCCCTCGTGCTGTGGGGGAGGGTCGGGGTGAGGGTCGTTTTATTCGCCCTTCCCAGTTCCCACTTCTCACTTCACTTCGCACTTCTCTGACTTCCCGCTTCGTACTTCGAGTTCGAAGATGCACGATGCCCTATACGACACCCTGAAGCGTCTCCCTCCCGCCCCCCGCTACCTCGTCGCCTACAGCGGCGGTCTCGACTCCCATGTGCTGCTCCATGCCCTGGCCGCGCTTCGCGGCGAGGGGTTTCCCGAGGTTCGCGCGCTGCATGTGCACCATGGGCTGAGCCCGCAGGCCGAACGCTGGGTGAGCCATTGCCGGGGCGTGTGCGATTCCCTGGGGGTACCGCTGGAGGTCCTGTATGTGGATGCCCGTGGGGCGGAGGGGGAAAGTCCCGAGGCGGCAGCGCGCTCGGCCCGGTACCAGGCATTCAAGGACAGGCTTTTGCCGGGCGACGGGCTGCTCACGGCCCACCACCGGCGTGATCAGGCCGAGACCCTGCTGTTGCAGTTGCTGCGCGGCGCGGGGCCCGCGGGCCTTGCCTCCATGCCTCTATGGCAGCCGCTGGGTGCCGGATGGCACGGCCGGCCGCTGCTCGATGTCTCCCGGGGCCGGCTGGAGGCCCATGCCCGGACTCATGGTCTGCGCTGGATCGAGGATGACAGCAATCTGGATACCCGCTTCGATCGTAACCTGTTGAGATGTCATGTCATGCCCGCGCTTCGCGAGCGCTGGCCGGCCCTGGACGAGACCCTGGCCCGGGCGGCAGGGCATCAGGCAGAGGCCTTGGCGCTGCTGGGCGACCTGGCGCGCCAGGACCTGGAGGGCCTTCGGGGCGAAACGCCCGGCACGTTGTCGGTCGTCGCGCTCACGGTCCTGCGCCCGGCCCGTATCCGCAATGTCCTGCGCTTCTGGCTCATGGAGAAGGGGCTGCCCCTGCCGTCCCTGGCACGCCTCCAGAGCGTACTGGACGATGTCCTGACCGCGGGCGCCGACACCACCCCTTGCGTTGTCTGGGATGGCGCACAGATTCGCCGATATCGGGATGCGCTCCACGCCATGGTGCCCCCGGCCAGACACGATCCGCGCCAGCATTTGCGTTGGGACGGCAAGAGCGATCTCCCGATCCCGTCTCTCGGGGTGGTGCTCACGCCCGACTGGCTGCGAGGCCAGGGCGTGACGCCTGAAACGAACGAGTCTTTCACGGTCAGCTTCCGTCAAGGCGGCGAGACCCTGCGCCTCCGGGGCAGGACCCGGGAACTCAAGAAGCTGATGCAGGAGCGCGGGGTGCCTCCGTGGGAGCGGGAACGGATCCCCCTGGTGTACCGGGGTGAGACACTCGTCGCCGTGTTCTGGCCGGGAGATGGATAGCCGTCAGGGACTCAGGAGCACTGACACAGACCGCAGGACGGGCAAAGCGCAGCGTGCCCATGCGGATGGCTTGAGGAGTGAGTGGGACCGTAGGACGGGCAAAGCGCAGCGTGCCCATGCGGATGCCGGCTTGAACGAGTGAGGGAGTCAGCAACGAGCGAAAGGCGACTGGTGACGGGTACGAGTGACAAGTGACAGGCCCCGTCCCGCTCCGCCCTTCCGCATGGGCACGCTGCGCTTTGCCCATCCTACCGGGATGCCGGCCCCCCGGCAGCGAGGGGTGAGAGGTATTGGCGGGTGGCGGGTGACGGAGTAATGGTTTCGTTCATCCCTCCACCTTCATCCCTCCACCTTCAAAAAAGGCGGCCAACCGGCCGCCTTTTTTCTGACCCTCCGTCAGGAGGCCTTGCGTCCCTTGGCCGCTTCGGCCAGTTCCTTGGCCTTGTTCGTGCGTTCCCAGGTCACGTCCAGATCCTCACGACCGAAGTGGCCGTAGGCGGCCGTGGGCCGGTAGATGGGACGCTCCAGGTCGAGCATGGTGAGGATGCCGTAGGGGCGCAGGTCGAAGTGCTCGCGCACCAGGGCGGTGAGGGTCTGCTCGTCCACTTTGCCGGTACCGAAGGTTTCCACGGCAATGGATGTGGGCTCGGCCACGCCGATGGCGTAGGAGACCTGCACCTCGCAGCGCGAGGCCAGCCCCGCGGCCACGATGTTCTTGGCGACGAAACGACAAGCGTATGCGGCGGAGCGGTCCACCTTGGAGGGGTCCTTTCCGGAGAAGGCGCCGCCCCCGTGACGGGCCATGCCGCCGTAGGTGTCCACGATGATCTTGCGCCCGGTGAGACCGGCGTCGCCCAGGGGGCCACCGGTGACGAACCGGCCGGTGGGGTTGATGTGGTAACGGGTGTCCTTGTGGAGCTTGTCGCCCAGCACCGGCTTGATGATCTCCTCCATGACGGCCTCGTGCAGATCCTTCTGTTCGATCTCGGGGGCGTGCTGGGTGGAGAGCACCACGGCATCCACGGTGGTGGCGCGTCCGTTCTCGTAACGGAAGCTCACCTGGCTCTTGGCGTCCGGGCGCAGCCAGGGCAGCGTGCCGTTTTTGCGCACTTCGGACTGGCGGCGTACCAGGCGATGTGCGAAGTGGATGGGCGCGGGCATGAGCACCTCGGTCTCGTCACAGGCGTAGCCGAACATCAGGCCCTGGTCGCCGGCGCCCTGCTCCTCCGGACGGGAGCGATCCACGCCCTGGTTGATGTCCGCCGACTGTTCGCCCAGCAGGTTCATCACCGCACAGGTGTCCGCGTCGAAACCCATCTCGGAACTGGTGTAGCCGATGTCACGCACCACGTCGCGCACGATCTTCTCAAGCTCCACCGTGGCGCTGGACTTCACCTCTCCGCCCACGGCCACTACGCCGGTGGTGCAGAAGGTTTCGGCGGCCACGCGGGCCTTGGGATCCTGGGCCAGATAGGCGTCCAGGATGGCGTCGGAGACCTGGTCGCAGAGCTTGTCCGGGTGGCCCTCGGACACGGACTCCGAGGTAAACAGGTAGGATTTGTTCATGGTTGCTCCTTGGTTTGAATGGGGTTTGAGACATTCACCCGGCCGGCGCGGGCCGGGTGATGTCGAGATGGGTATCAGGCGGGCTTGCGGAAACGGAAGATGCCCCAGGTGAGGTGGCCGTTTCGGCCGCCTTCGATCCAGTGGCCGAGGCCCTTCTTCATGCGCTGAATGTACTCCTCCGAGATCTCGCCCTTGAGCGAGTCTTCCTTCGCCTCGGTCTCGCGCAGCACCCGGCCGTAGTGGCGGGGCAGCTGTTCGGCGTGTTCCTCGAAGCCGATCTCCTCGAGACCTTCCGCGGCACAGGCCTCGCGATAGAAGGAAGGAGAGCCCAGGGTGTCCAGGTGGATGCGCGCCAGGATGGGTTCCAGCACGCCCTCGGGGCAGTCGTCGGTCTGCATGGGATCGGTGAAGATGAAGACACCGCCCGGTTTGAGCAGACGCGCCACCTCCTTGATGACCTGCCGGCGATTGCCGCTGTGCAGGATGGCGTCCTGGGACCAGACCACGTCGAAGCTGGCATCCGGATAGGGCACGGATTCGAAGCTGCCGTCCACCACCTCGATCAGCTTGTCCAGGTGATGGGCGCGGGTCTTCTCCCGGTTGCGCTCGTTCTCCACCTCGCTGAGGTTCAGTGCCACCACCCGGCAGCCGAAGGTGCTGGCGAGGTAGCGGGCCGAGCCGCCATAGCCGGCGCCCAGGTCCAGGATATGCATGTCGGAGGACGGTTCGCCAAGCAGATCACCCATGTGGGCCACCGTGCGGCGGCTGGCGTCGAAGATGGGTTCGTCGTCGGACTCGTAGAGCCCCACATGAATGTCCTCGCCGCCCCATACCCGGTGATAGAACGTGTCGGCGTCGTCACTGTTGTAATACTCGCGTGCGGTTGCTACCGCGCCGGTGTAGTTCTGGGTCATGTTCATTCCTCCCGATACTGTTTCTCGGCAACATGAATGAAAAAGTCCGGTTCGGCTTCACGGTAGGTTTCCTTGAAGTCGCCGAAGGTTTCGATGTGCTGGAAGCCCACCTCGCGCATCAGGCGGCGTACGTAGGCCTTGCGCAGCGGGTACATGTTCAGGTGGTAGACGGACTTGTCCGGAAAACTGTACTGGAAGCGGGCGAGACCCTCGTCCATGTACTCGGGCTTCACCTCCACGTTGTCGCCGCAGTAGTAGAAGGTATGCGTGCTGGAGTAGCCGTGATCCAGGATGGAATCGTAGTTGCGCTGATCGAGGATCAGCACCCCGTCATGGTTGAGCGCGGAGTAGAACTCGGCCAGGGTCTTGCGGCGGTCATTCTCGTTGAACAGGTGCGTGAAGGAGTTGCCCAGACAGACGATGGCGTCGAAGCGCCCGTGTACGTCCCGGTTGAGCCAGCGCCAGTCTGACTGGATGGTGCGCAGGATGTGCCCGCGGCGGCGCCCGTTCTCGAAGGCTTTGGCGAGCATCTCGGCGCTGCCGTCGGCACTGACCACGTCGAAGCCGGCCTCGACCAGTTGGACGGAGTGAAAGCCCGTGCCGGTGGCGACGTCCAAGATGCGTTGTGCGCCACGTTCCTTGAGGGTGCGGATAAAGAAATCACCCTCACTGGCCTTGCGGCTGTCCCAGTCGATGAGCTCGTCCCACTTGTCCACGAACGACTTGACGTACTCGTGTTGGTAGTGCTCGGTATCGCGGACCTCTGTGGGGGCGTCGCCGAATTCCTGCTGTTTGACTGTGGATGACATGGCTGTCCTACCTCGTTGAACTGGCTCGAAGGATGAATCGGCGGCACCCGGATGGCCCGGATGTCACCGGTATCACGGTTTTCCGCCGTGGCGCCGGTTGCTGCCGCCACGGGGCTGGTGTTTCGTGGGCGGCTGTGCCGCCGTTGTCGGTATCGCGTTTGAGTTTGTCAGCGATGAGGTCTGACGGCCCGGCCCTGCGGACTGTGACCTCACGGGGCGCCGGGTTCCGGGGCCCCGTTGGATGGGCCGGATGCATGGTCCGGACCCTGATGTGACGACGTGCGCCCGGATACTGCCGGACCACTTCAGTTGTCCCCTGCGGGATGGTACCGAGCCTGGAGCCGATTTCCCGGCGGCTCCCACGGTCTGGCAGGATCACCCGCAGCCGGTCCCTGGGTGGCCACCCGGCCACGGGCCGGACGGTGATCTCTTATTTACCATGTGGGAGTCCGGGCCAGATTGCAAGGCCCGGGGTCTCAACATGAAGGATCTCCGGGTCGGAAACGCGGGCCCGGAGTCATCGGCGAAAGGCGCGCAATCACCGTGTTGGGGCGCCCCCGAGCCGATGTTGCGGTGCATGGTCCGGGCACCTGGCCGGTTCATGCGCAATTGAGTGAACAGCCCGGATTTGCTAAGCTTTGGGCCCGTCTCGTGCCGCCGGGCCGGTTCACTCGCCAAGAGTCAATTCATGACGCGATATGTGTTTATTACAGGGGGTGTCGTCTCCTCCCTGGGCAAGGGTATTGCATCCGCATCGCTGGCGGCCATTCTGGAGGCCCGGGGCCTCAAGGTCACGCTGCTGAAGCTGGATCCCTATATCAACGTGGATCCGGGCACCATGAGTCCCTTCCAGCACGGCGAGGTCTTTGTCACCGAGGACGGGGCCGAGACGGACCTTGATCTGGGCCACTACGAGCGCTTCGTGCGCATCAAGACGGGCCGCCGCAACAACTTCACCACCGGGCAGATCTACGAGAACGTGATCCGCAAAGAGCGCCGTGGTGACTATCTCGGCGGCACGGTGCAGGTGATCCCGCATATCACCGACGAGATCAAGCGCAGCATCCGTGAGGGTGCCGAAGGCGCCGATATCGCCCTGGTGGAGATCGGCGGCACGGTGGGCGACATCGAGTCACTGCCGTTTCTGGAAGCCATCCGCCAGATGGGCGTGGAGATGGGCCATGAGAATGCGCTGTTCATCCACCTGACCCTGGTGCCGTACATCGCCGCAGCCGGCGAGATCAAGACCAAGCCGACCCAGCACTCGGTCAAGGAACTGCGCTCCATCGGCATCCAGCCGGACGTGCTGCTGTGCCGCGCCAATCAGCCGCTGCCGGAAGGCGAACGGCGCAAGATCGCCCTGTTCACCAACGTGGAGGAGAAGGCGGTCATCTCCGCGGTGGACGTGGACAACATCTACAAGATTCCCCTGTGGCTGCACGCCCAGAAGCTGGACGAGATCGTCCTGCGCAAGCTGCATATCGAGGCCCCGTCGGCCGATCTCTCCGACTGGAAGCATGTGGTCAACGCCATGGAGTTTCCGGAGTCGGAGGTCACCGTCGGGATGGTGGGCAAGTACGTGGATCTCACCGAGTCGTACAAGTCGCTCAACGAGGCACTGACACACGCGGGCATCCATACCGGCACCAAGGTCAATATCCGTTACGTGGACTCCGAGAAGATCGAGAACGAGGGCACCGCCTGCCTCGACGGACTGGATGCCATCCTGGTGCCGGGGGGGTTCGGCGAGCGTGGCGTGGAGGGCAAGATTGCCGCGGTACGCCACGCTCGGGAGAACGGCATCCCCTACCTGGGCATCTGCCTGGGCATGCAGGTGGCGGTGATCGAGTTCGCGCGCCACGTGGCAGGGCTCGACGATGCGCACAGCACCGAGTTCCGGCCCCATACCCCGCATCCGGTGATCGCGCTCATCACGGAATGGAAGGATCGCGACGGCCGGCTCGAGCAGCGCACGGAGGATTCCGATCTGGGCGGCACCATGCGCCTTGGCGGACAGGTCTGCCACCTGACGCCGGGCACCCTGGCGCATCGGTGCTACGGACGCGACGACATTACCGAGCGCCACCGTCACCGTTACGAGTTCAACAACGGTTACCTGGACACCCTGAGCGCGGCAGGCCTGGTGATCTCCGGCCGCTCCGCCGACGGCACCCTCGTGGAAGTGGTGGAACTCAATGACCATCCATGGTTCCTGGGTTGCCAGTTCCACCCGGAGTTCACCTCCACGCCCCGGGATGGACACCCCCTGTTTGCCGGGTTCATCCGTGCTGCGCGCGCCCAGCACGAGAAGACCCAGACCAAGAGCGACTGAATTCATGAAATTGTGTCATTTCCAGGCGGGTCTCGATCACCCGGTGTTTCTCATTTCCGGTCCCTGCGTGATCGAAAGCGAACAGCTTGCCCTGGAGACTGCCGGCCGGCTTAAGGAGATCACCGACCGGGCGGGCATTCCCTTCATCTACAAGTCCTCCTTCGACAAGGCCAACCGCTCCTCGACCAGGAGCTTCCGCGGCCTTGGGCTGGAAGAGGGTCTGCGCATCCTGGAGGCCGTGAAGCGGCAGATCGGCGTGCCGGTGCTCACCGATGTGCACGAGGACACGCCCCTTGAGGAAGTGGCCTCCGTGGTGGATGTACTGCAGACGCCGGCATTTCTCTGTCGGCAGACGAATTTCATCCAGAACGTGGCCCGTCAGGGCCGGCCCGTCAATATCAAGAAGGGCCAGTTCCTGGCCCCCTGGGACATGGCCAACGTAGTGGACAAGGCGCGGGAGACGGGCAATGAACAGATCATGGTCTGCGAGCGCGGAGTGTCCTTTGGCTACAACACCCTGGTTTCCGACATGCGCGGGCTGGCGGTGATGCGCGAGACCGGCTGTCCCGTGGTGTTCGACGCCACCCATTCCGTGCAGCAGCCCGGGGGGCGGGGTACCAGTTCCGGAGGGCAGCGGGAGTTCGTTCCCGTCCTGGCCCGGGCAGCGGTAGCCTCGGGCGTCGCGGGCCTGTTCATGGAAACCCATCCCGACCCGGAAAAGGCGCTCTCCGACGGCCCCAACGCCTGGCCGCTGCCGCTGATGGAAGAACTGCTGGTCACGCTCAAGACCCTGGATGACACCGTCAAGCGCCAGGGTTTTATTGAGTCAAGTTTCTTGAACAAATGAACGGACAGGATGAACAGGATTTTTCAGGATTAACAGGATGTAAGAACCATGGAAAGTTCAGGCAGGATTTACACGATTGCAAGAACGGCTCTTTGAATCCTGTAAATCCTGTTCATCCTGTCCATTCATAATCAGATTCCAAACCTGAAGATCCAGAGGATTCACCGACCATGTCCGAGATCGTCGACATTCACGGCCGCGAGATCATTGATTCCCGCGGCAACCCCACCGTGGAGGCCGAAGTCACCCTGGCTTCCGGCGCCCGCGGCCGGGCGGCGGTGCCGTCCGGCGCCTCCACCGGCGCGCGGGAGGCCATCGAGCTGCGTGACGGCGATGCGCGGTACGGGGGCAAAGGTGTGCGCAAGGCCGTCTCCCATGTGAACGGGGAAATCCGCGAGGCGTTGCTGGGCATGAAGGCCACCCAACTCGCGGCCGTGGATGAACGCATGATCGAACTGGACGGTACACCCAACAAGAGCCGTCTGGGTGCCAACGCCCTGCTGGCGGTCTCCATGGCCACTGCACACGCCAACGCCGCCGACGCCGGGCAGGCCCTGTACCGTCACCTGGGCGGCGAGCAAGCGGTGACCCTGCCCGTGCCCATGATGAACATCGTCAACGGCGGGGCCCACGCCGACAACAGCGTGGATATGCAGGAGTTCATGATCCTGCCGGTGGGCGCCGATTCCATCGCCGAGGCCGTGCGCTATGGTGCCGAGGTGTTTCATGCGCTCAAGAAGGTGCTCAACGCCCGGGGGGCGTCCACCTCCGTGGGTGACGAGGGCGGTTTCGCGCCGGACCTGCCTTCCAACGAGGCGGCCATCGAGGTGATCCTGGAGTCCATCGAACTGGCGGGGTTCAAGGCGGGTGAAGAGATCTGGTTGGGGCTCGACTGCGCCAGTTCGGAGTTCCACAAGGATGGAAAGTACGTGCTGGAATCCGAGGGCCGCAGTTTCGAGCCAGCGGCGTTTGTCGACCACCTGGCCGGCTGGGTGGATCAGTATCCGATACTCACCATCGAGGACGGCATGGCCGAGGACGACTGGGACGGCTGGGCGCTGCTTACGGAGAAGCTGGGCCGCCGGGTTCAGCTGGTGGGTGACGACCTGTTCGTCACCAACACCGGAATCCTGAAGGAAGGGATCGACAGGCGCATCGCCAACTCCATCCTCATCAAGCTCAACCAGATCGGCACGGTCACCGAGACGCTGGCCGCCATCCGCATGGCCCACGATGCCGGGTACACCGCCGTCATCTCCCACCGCTCCGGCGAGACCGAGGACGTCACCATTGCCGACCTCTCCGTGGCCACAGGGGCCGGCCAGATCAAGACAGGCTCCCTGTCCCGATCGGACCGCGTGGCCAAGTACAACCAGCTCATCCGCATCGAGGAGGCCCTGGGCAGCGCCGCGAAATACGCCGGGCGGGGTGCTTTCAGGCAGTTGGGATGAGGGTGGAAAGGAACCGCGACGCAAAGACGCGATGGCGCAAAGGAACGCAAAGACTTCTTGTCGTTAAAGGCAGATACAAGCGGATATGCGAGCAGTGATTATCCCAAAATTCCGCAGACCGCTCTATTCTTCATTAACCCTTTGCGCCATTGCGTCTTTGCGTCGGGGTACTTTTGCCCATGCCCAATGGATCCCCCGCGCATCTGGGTTACACTAACCGCCCATGAAGTGGCTGACCGGATTGCTGGTGGTGCTGTTGCTGGGGCTGCAGTACAAGCTGTGGATCGGCGAGGGCAGTGTCGCCGAGGTGTGGCAGCTTCGTCAGGCCCTGGAGACCCAGCGTGCCGAGAACGAGGAACTGCGCACCCGCAATGCCGCCCTGGATGCGGAGGTCACCGACCTCAAGACAGGCCTGGACGCCATCGAGGAGCGGGCCCGGCGCGACCTGGGTATGATCCGTCGCGATGAGATCTTCTTCCAGGTGGTCGAGCAGACCGGCGACGCCCGATGACCGCATCCCCCGCCTTCTGGGCCGTGATCCCCGCAGCCGGGGTGGGCCGTCGCATGGGAGCCGACCGTCCCAAGCAGTATCTGGAACTGGCCGGCCGGACGGTGCTGGAACACACCCTTGACGTGTTCATTCATCACCCGCGCATCACCGGACTCGCCGTGGCCATCGGCGCAGATGATCCGTTCTACGAGACCCTGCGGGTGCGTACGGACAGGCCGCTGCTCATCGTGCACGGCGGCGAGGAGCGCTGCCACTCGGTGCTCAACGCCCTGCATGCGCTCAAGGGCCAGGCGGCGGCCGATGACTGGGTGCTGGTCCATGACGCGGTGCGCCCTTGCCTGGGCAGAGACGACCTGGATCGCCTGTTGGACAGACTGGCCGACGACCTGGTGGGCGGCCTGCTGGCCACCCCGGTGAGTGACACCCTGAAGCGTTCGGATGACGGTGGCCGGGTGACGGACACCGTGGATCGCAGTCACCTGTGGCGTGCCTTCACGCCGCAGATGTTTCGTCTGGGGATGCTCACGAAAGCGCTGGAATCGGCCCTGTCCGAAGGCGCGCTGGTGACCGACGAGGCTTCCGCCATGGAACGCGCCGGCCATGCTCCGCGCCTCGTGGAAGGCAGCCCGGCCAACATCAAGATCACCAGCCCGGCCGATCTGGCGCTGGCGGAGTTCTTTCTGGGGCAGCGTTGAGTCAAGGCGAAGGGTTTTCCGCAGAGGGTCTCGACGGCGAGAACCTCTTTCGAACCAGGAGCCGACCATTATGAACATCCGCATCGGACACGGCTACGATGTGCACGCCTTCAGAGACGGGGACCATCTGGTCCTGGGCGGGGTGTGCATCCCGCACACCCGCGCCTTCGCCGCCCACTCCGACGGCGACGTGCTGATCCACGCCCTGTGCGACGCCCTGCTGGGCGCAGCGGCGCTGGGCGACATTGGCCGGCACTTCCCCGACACGGATCCGGCCTACAAGGGTGCCGACAGCCGGGTGCTGCTGCACCGGGTGGCGGAACTCATCCGGGATCAGGGTTACCGGGTGGGAAACGTGGACGCCACGATCATCGCTCAGGCGCCGAAGATGGCCCCCCACATCGAGGCCATGCGCGCCAATCTGGCGGACGATCTGGGCGTGGCCCTGGACCGGGTCAGCGTCAAGGCCACCACCACCGAGCGCCTCGGTTTCCCCGGCCGGGAGGAGGGCATCGCGGCCCATGCGGTGGTCCTGATCGAAGGGGTGACGGGGTAAGGCGGGTTTTTGGCCACAGAGGGCACAGAGGGCACAGAGGAAAAGTCATCGCATCCGGTTCTCGGGGGGCGTAATCCGCTCTGATGTGGGTGTTCCGTATCCTCTCTGTGTCCTCTGTGTCCTCTGTGGCTATCAGGCATTTCCTGCCGCCACGACTCCGGCCCCCGATTGAATTTCTGCCCCGGCACGCGTCTAATACCTGACTGAATTTCTCGGAACCGCAACGAGCGAGTTCAAGATTCAACATTCAAGATTCAAGGGAGGGGTCGGGGCGCAAGGTCGTGCACGTCCCCGGAATGGCCCTCTTGAATCTTGAATTTTGAATCTTGAATTTTGAATCGACCCTTATGCTTCGCGCCAGCAACATCTTCTCCCACCGCAAGTACTGGGCGGAACGCCTCGGCGTCGCGCCGTTTCTGCCCATGTCCCGGGCGGAGATGGAGGCACTCGGCTGGGATTCCTGCGACATCATCCTGGTCACCGGCGACGCCTACGTGGATCACCCCAGTTTCGGCATGGCCATCATCGGCCGCCTGCTGGAGGCCCAGGGCTTCCGGGTGGGCATCATCGCCCAGCCGGACTGGACCTCGACGGAGGACTTCCAGCGCCTGGGGCGGCCCAACCTGTTCTTCGGGGTCACCGCGGGCAACATGGACTCCATGGTCAACCGCTACACGGCGGACCGGAAGATCCGCCGGAACGACGCCTACACCCCCGACGACGAGGGCGGCAGGCGTCCGGACCGGGCGGTGATCGTCTACACCCAGCGCTGCCGGGAGGCCTTTAAGGATACCCCGGTGATCATTGGCGGCATCGAGGCCTCCCTGCGCCGTATCGCCCATTACGACTACTGGTCCGAGAAGGTCCGCCGCTCCGTTCTGCTGGATTCGAAAGCGGACCTGTTGCTCTACGGCAACGCCGAGCGCGCCCTGGTGGATGTGGCCCACCGGGTGGCGAAGGGCGAGCACCCGAGAGACATCCGGGACCTGCGCGGCACGGCCTTCCTGCGTGACGCGGTGCCCGGCGGCTTCGTGGAACTGGATTCCACGGAAGTGGACACACCGGGCACGGTGGACCCCCATCCCGATCCCTACGCCATGGTCACGCCCGCCACCTGCGAGTCGGCGGAACAGGTGCCCGATGCGCCGCCGCCGGTGAAGGTGGTGCACCTGCACCGTGAGATCCCCCGGGACCATCCCCGTGGCATGACCGTGGTGCGCCTGCCGTCCTATGAGAAGGTGAAAAGCGATCCGGTGCTCTATGCCCATGCCTCGCGGCTGCTGCACCTGGAGACCAACCCGGGCAATGCCCGGGCACTGGTACAGCGCCACGGCGACAAGGAGGTGTGGCTCAATCCCCCGCCCATCCCGCTCACCACGCCCGAGATGGACGCCCTGTTCGATCTGCCCTATGCCCGGGCACCGCACCCCGCGTATGGGGATGCGCGCATCCCCGCCTGGGAGATGATCCGCTTCTCGGTGAACATCATGCGCGGCTGTTTCGGCGGCTGTACCTTCTGTTCCATCACCGAGCACGAGGGGCGCATCATCCAGAACCGCTCGGAAGAATCCGTCATCCGGGAGATCGAGGAGATCCGCGACAAGGTCAAGGGCTTCACCGGCGTGATCTCGGACCTGGGCGGTCCCACCGCCAACATGTACCGCATCGCCTGCAAGGACGAGAAGATCGAGGCCAGTTGCCGGCGCCTCTCCTGCGTGTATCCGGAGATCTGCAAGAACCTGAACACCGACCACAGCGCCCTGATCCACCTGTATCGCCGGGCGCGCAAAGTGCCGGGTGTGAAGAAGGTGCTCATCGCCTCGGGCCTGCGCTACGACCTGGCGGTGGAATCCCCGGAGTACGTGAAGGAACTGGTGACCCACCACGTGGGCGGGTATCTCAAGATCGCCCCGGAGCATACGGAGCAGGGGCCCCTGTCCCACATGATGAAGCCGGGCATGGGCAGCTATGACCGGTTCAAGGCCCTGTTCGACAGGTTCTCGAAGGAGGCGGGCAAGGAGCAATACCTGATCCCGTATTTCATCGCCGCGCACCCGGGCACCACCGATGAGGACATGATGAATCTTGCCCTGTGGCTCAAGCGCAACGGCTTTCGCGCCGACCAGGTGCAGGCCTTCCTGCCGAGTCCCATGGCACTCGCCACCGCCATGTACCACTCGGGCCGCAATCCGCTGAAGAACGTGCGCCGCAAGGGGGCGGAGGCGGTGGTTTCACCCAAGGGCCTGCGTCAGCGACGACTGCACAAGGCCTTCCTGCGCTACCACGATCCCGAGAACTGGCCGTTGCTGCGCGAGGCCCTGGAGAAGATGGGCCGCGCCGACCTCATCGGCAACGGCAAGCGCCATCTTGTGCCGCGCTACCAGCCCGCCGGCACCGGCAGGACCGGCGGCGAGGGCAACCGCACGGGCCGCAAACACCGCCCGCAGAAATTCCGCACCCAGCACACGCGCCCGGCGCGCTAACTGCGGAAAAGATCAAACGCGACGCAAAGGCGCAAAGACGCAGAGGAACGCAAAGAAGATCTTTGATTAACAAGATCTTCGCGACCCTTCGCGTCTTTGCGCCTTTGCGTCGCGGTCAAGCCTTTCAGAACCGTGGCAGTTCCGGAAACGGCAGCTTGCCCTGCTTGACGTGCATGGCGCCGAACTCGGCGCAGCGGTGCAGGGTGGGGACGGCCTTGCCGGGGTTGAGCAGTCCGTCCGGGTCGAAGGCGGCCTTGATGGCGTGGAACTGGGTCAGTTCCTCGGCACTGAACTGCACGCACATCTGGTTGAGCTTCTCCACGCCCACACCGTGCTCTCCGGTGATGGTGCCGCCCACCTCCACGCACAGTTCGAGGATCTCGCCCCCGAGTTCCTCGGCCTTCTCCAGCTCACCCTCGTTGTTGGCATCGAACAGGATCAGGGGGTGCAGGTTGCCGTCGCCGGCGTGGAAGACGTTGGCCACCCGCAGGCCGTACGCCTCGCCGAGCGTGCCGATACGGTTCAGGACCGTGGCCAGATGCTTGCGGGGGATGGTGCCGTCCATGCAGTAGTAGTCCGGCGAGATGCGGCCCACGGCGGGGAAGGCCGCCTTGCGCCCGGCCCAGAAGCGGTCCCGCTGCTCGTCGGTCTCGGCGGTAAGCACCGCGGTGGCCTTGTGGGCCAGCAGGAGTTCCCGCACTTCCAGGATCTGTTCCGAGACTTCCGCGTTGCTGCCGTCCAGTTCACACAGCAGCACGGCGGCGGCGTCCACCGGGTAGCCGGCGTGCACGAAATCCTCGGCCGCGCGGATGGCGGGGTTGTCCATCATCTCCAGGCCCGCCGCAATGATGCCCGCGCCGATGATGGCGGCCACCGCGTGACCCGCATCGTCGATCTGGTCGAAAGAGGCCAGCAGCACCTGCGCCCGGTCGGGTTTGGGCAAGAGGCGCACGGTGACCTCCACCATGACGCCCAGCATGCCCTCGGAGCCGGTCATCAGCGCCAGCAGGTCGTAGCCGGGGGCATCCAGGGTCTTGCCGCCCAGGGTGATGAGGTCGCCGTCCATATTGAGGAACTTCAGTCCGATGACGTTGTGCACCGTGAGCCCGTACTTGAGGCAGTGCACGCCACCGGAGTTCTCCGCCACGTTGCCGCCGATGGTACAGGCGATCTGGGAGGAGGGGTCGGGGGCGTAGTAGAGCCCGTGCGGGCTTGCTGCCTCGGTGATGGCCAGGTTGCGCACGCCGGGCTGCACCACGGCACAGCGGTTCTCCACGTCCACTTCCAGGATCTGGTTGAAGCGGGCCAATGAAAGGATCAGGCCGTTCTCCAGGGGCAGGGCACCGCCGGAGAGCCCCGTACCCGCGCCCCGGGCGACCACCGGTACCTTCGCTTCCCGGCAGAGGTGCAAGACCGCCTGGGCCTGCTCCAGGGTCTCCGGCAGCGCCACCGCCATGGGCAGGCGCCGGTAGGCGGCCAGACCGTCGCACTCGTAGGGACGCATGTCCTCGACGGTGTGCAGCAGCCCTTCCGCCGGGAGGGCCGCCGCCAGGTCGCGCATCAGGTCTTCCCGTTGCCGGGCGTCGAGGGTGGTCTGTCGGGCTTCTGCGTGCATGATGTGGGATTCACTGTCTGAAAGGGTGGACGGAGGGGCGCACGGCGTTAATTTCTCAAAGGGCGTTTTCCCGTATCACTGTGTACTGGCGCCCTTGCGTCGGGGCTCTTGAAACGATCTTCTCATTCTAGCACCACCCCGTCCCGGGAGCTTCGGCTGCTGTGTTAACATTCGCCCCTGATTTTCCCGTGAATTGCGAGCCAGGAACGCCCCATGCTGGATCCGAAACGCCTGCGTAACGAACTGGAAGAGACCGCCGCGCGGCTGGCCCGTCGGGGCTTCGAACTGGACACCGGGACCTTCGCCCGTCTGGAGGCGGAGCGCAAGCAGATCCAGGTGCACACCCAGGAGCTGCAGAGCGAGCGCAACAGCCGCTCCAGGGCGATCGGCCAGGCCAAGGCCCGGGGCGAGGACATCGAGCCTCTCAAGGCGGAGGTCTCGCGCATCGGCGAGGCGCTGGCAGAGGCCGAAACCCGGCTCGCCGGGCTCCAGGACGAGCTGGACGAGTTTCTCATGGGCATCCCCAACGTTCCCCATGCCTCGGTGCCGGACGGGTTGGACGAGAAGGCCAACATGGAGGTGCGCCGCTGGGGTGAGCCGCGGCGCTTCGACTTCCCGGTGCGCGACCATGTGAGCCTGGGCGAACCGCACGGCTGGCTGGATTTCGCTGCGGGCGCGAAACTCGCTGGCGCCCGTTTTGCGGTCAAGCGCGGCGCCATGGCACGCCTGCATCGGGCACTGGTTCAGTTCATGCTGGACCTTCACGTGCGCGAGCACGGCTACGAGGAGGTGTATGTTCCCTATCTCGCCAATGCCGATTCCCTGCGCGGCACGGGGCAGTTGCCCAAGTTCGAGGCGGATCTCTTTCATATCGCGGAGCATGGCTATTACCTGATCCCCACCGCCGAGGTGCCGGTCACCAACCTGGCGCGCGACAGCATACTGGAGGCCGGTGATGTACCTGCCCGGTTCGTGTGCCATACCCCCTGTTTCCGTTCCGAGGCCGGGTCCTACGGCAAGGATGTGCGCGGGCTGATCCGCCAGCACCAGTTCGAGAAGGTGGAACTGGTGCAGCTGGTGCAGCCGGAGCGTTCCTGGGACGCGCTGGAAGCGCTCACCGGCCATGCGGAGCAGGTGCTGCAACGGCTGGAGCTCCCCTACCGGGTGATGGCCCTGTGCGCCGGCGATATGGGGTTCTCGGCCGCGAAGACCTACGACATCGAGGTCTGGCTGCCGGGGCAGGACACCTACCGGGAGATCTCCTCGTGTTCCAACTTCGAGGACTTCCAGGCCCGGCGCATGCTGGCCCGCTACCGCAATCCGGACACCGGAAAGCCGGAGCTGCTGCACACCCTGAACGGTTCCGGGCTCGCCGTGGGCCGCACCCTGGTAGCGGTACTGGAGAACCACCAGGACGCTGCAGGCCGCATCCACATCCCCGAGGCCCTGCGCCCCTACATGGGCGGGCTCGAGATCATGGATCCGGCGGCCTGAGCGGGGTTGGGGACTTGACGCAGAGGCCGCAGAGACGCGGAGAGCGCAAAGGATTCTTGATCAAAAGGCTCTGCGTTCTCTGCGTCTCTGCGCCCTCTGCGTCCCACAACGGAATACAGCCACACCCCCGCCGCTTTGATGTACGCTGAAGGCTGACACTGCCCGGAGAGGTCCCCCATGTCGAGTCCCGCTGAGATCCGCAACATGGCGCTGTTCTGCGACTTCGAGAACATCGCGCTCGGTGTGCGCGAGGCCAAGTATCCGAAGTTCGATATCGGCAGGGTCCTGGAGCGGCTCCTGCTCAAGGGCAACATCGTGGTGCGCAAGGCCTATTGCGACTGGGACCGCTACAAGGAATTCAAGGCGCCCATGCATGAGGCTGCCTTTGAGCTCATCGAGATTCCCCACGTGCGCCAGTCCGGGAAGAATTCCGCCGATATCCGCATGGTGGTGGATGCACTGGATCTTTGTTACACCAAGGGTCATGTGGATGCGTTTGTGGTCATCAGCGGCGATTCCGATTTCTCGCCCCTGGTGGCCAAGCTGCGGGAGAACAACAAGCTGGTGATCGGCGTGGGCGTAAAGAAATCCACTTCCGACCTGCTCACCGCGGCCTGCGACGAGTTCATCTACTACGACGACCTGGTGCGGGAGGCCGCCCAGAAGAAGCGCAAGCCCCGCAAGCCGGCCAAGTCCGGTGGCAAGGAGGGGGCCTCGGCGAAGAAGTCCGAACCGGAAGGCGACGACAAGAAGCAGGAGGCCATGGACCTCATCGTCGAGACGGCCGAGGCCCTCCAGACAGAACGTGGAGAAGACGAACCCGTCTGGGGTTCCATGGTCAAGCAGGCCATCAAGCGCCGCAAGCCGGGTTTCAACGAGAGTTACTACGGTTTCCGCTCATTCAGCGAACTGCTGGAGGCGGCGGAAAAGGAAGGCCTGATCGGGCTGACCCGGGACGAGCGCTCGGGGGGGCATATCATCCAGCTGGTGGAATGACGTTTGAAGTGCGAAGTGCGAAGTGTGAATTGGGAAGTGGGAAGGATGGCCCAAGGGTATGGGTCAGAGGGGTTATTTCGCACTTCCCAATTCACACTTCGCACTTCCATTCACACTTCTCACTTCAGCCCCGGCTTCCAGCTTCCCCGCCGTATCACCCAGCAGCGGTGCGGCCTGTGGCGCCGGAAGTCCTCCGGAACAGTCTGTTTCGTGATCTCCTCCACGTGGCAGGGGATCAGTTCACCTTCGTAGAGTCTGAATCCGCGCCGGTTGTTGGAGAAATACAGCACGCCTTCCGGCGACAGCAGGCCGAGGGCCCGGTTGATCATCCAGGGGTGATCGCGCTGCACGTCGAGCGTGGTCTGCATGGCCTTGGAGTGGGAGAACGACGGCGGGTCCAGGACGATCAGGTCGAAGCGCTCACCGAGCCGGGGTGAATCCTCCAGCCAGTCCATCACGTCGCGGCGCTCGAGCCTGTGCTGCGGCAGGTCCAGGCCGTTGAGCCCGAGGTTGCGTCGCGTCCACTCCTGGTAGGCATTGGAGAGATCGAGGCTGAGGGAGGCTGCCGCACCGCCTGCGGCCGCGTAGACCGTGAAGCTGCCGGTGTAGGCGAACAGGTTGAGCAACCGCCGGTCCTTCGCCTGGTCGCGCACCATGGCACGGGTGCGCCGGTGATCCAGGAACAGCCCCGTGTCCAGGTAACGATGCAGATCCACCTCGAATTGGAGCCCTCCCTCCTGCACCACGAAGGGGGCGGGCGGGCGGCCCGTGGCCTCGTACTGCGCCGTTCCCCTCTGCCGCCGCCGCACCTTGAAGGCCAGTTCGCCCGGCGGGGTCCCGAACAACTCCGCCACCGTTTTCCGCACCGTGTCCACCCAGGCATCGTGGGTCTGCTCATCGGCATCCCAGCGGGTCTCGTAGGCCTGCACGTGGGGGCGGCCTGCATAGAGATCGATGGCGACCGGAAACTCCGGCAGGTCCCGATCGTAGATGCGAAAGCATTCGATACCCTGCCGGCGCGCCCATCTGGACCAGTGACGGAGATTCTTGGTCAGGCGATTGCGGAAGGGAACGGGGTCGGACATGGGTGGCGTCGGGGAGCGAAAGTGCGAAGTGTGAATTGGGAATTGGGAAAAAACCACCCTCTTTCCGCTTTCCCGCGCGGCCTCTGTCTTGATATAAATTGCTGAAAACAGCAACATCGCTCCATGCCGACATTAGAGTTCCTCAGGTTCATCAATTCCTACGCCCGTCTCCCGGATGACTTCTATGATCGTCCGCCACCGGCCCCGTTTCCCCAACCCTATCGTGTCGCCTTCAACGAGAAGGCGGCCGAGCTGATCGGACTGGATCCCGAGGAGGCGAACCGGGCGGAGTTCGTCAACGCCTTCACCGGGCAGGTGCCGTTGCCGGGCATGGAGCCCGTCTCCATGGTCTACGCGGGGCATCAGTTCGGCGTCTATGTGCCCCGGCTGGGCGACGGGCGTGCCGTGATACTGGGCGAAGTGGAGGCCCCGGACGGCGGACGATGGGAACTGCAGCTCAAGGGCAGCGGCCCCACGCGCTTTTCCCGGAGTGCCGACGGGCGGGCGGTGCTGCGGTCCACCATCCGGGAGTACCTGGCCAGCGAGGCCATGCACGGACTCGGCATCCCCACCACCCGGGCGCTCACGATCCTGGGCAGCGACATGCCCGTGTACCGCGAGGAGGTGGAGTCGGCGGCGATCCTGGTGCGCATGGCGCGGAGCCATGTGCGCTTCGGCAATTTCGAGTACTTCGCCCACTCGGGCCAGGAGCAGCGGCTGAAGGAACTGGCCGACTACGTCATCTCGCATCACTACCCGGAGCTTGCGGAACGGGACAACCCTTACCTGGCCCTGCTGGAGGCAGTGGTCGAGCGCACCGCAGGGCTGATCGCCCGCTGGCAGGCGGTGGGCTTTGCCCATGGCGTGATGAACACCGACAACATGTCCATCCTGGGATTGACCATCGACTATGGTCCCTACGGGTTCCTGGACGCCTACGATCCCGGCCACATCTGCAATCATTCCGACCCTCAGGGACGCTATGCCTTCGACCAGCAGCCCGGGATCGCCTGGTGGAATCTGGCCTGCCTGGCACAGGCGCTGCTGCCCTTGATTGACGCCAACGAAGAGGCGGCCAGGGAACGGGCCACGGCGGTGCTGGATGATTTCGAGGTCCTGTTTGACAGGGCCTGGCAGGAACGCATGGGCGAGAAGCTGGGATTCCTGGAAGTCCGTGACGGCGATCGGGAACTGGTCAGCCGCCTGCTGGCGCTCATGGCCGAAAGCAGCATTGATTACACGCGCTTTTTCCGTGCGGTGGGCCGGTTCCACGAGCCGGGCTGGTACGGCGGCATCCGCTGGGGCTTTCGCGAGCCCGAGGCCTTCGATGCCTGGATGGGTGACTATTGTGACCGCCTGGACCAGGAGGACCGCCCTGACGAAGATCGCCTGGCGCACATGCTTTCAGTGAATCCCAAGTACATCCTGCGCAATCACCTGGCGCAGATGGTTATCACGCAGGCGGAGAAGGACAGGGATTTCAGCGCGGTGGATGGATTGCGGCGGATGCTGGAACGGCCCTTCGACGAGCAGCCGGAGCTGGAGGCCTACGCGGATCTGCCCCCGGAATGGGCGTCGGAGATCAAGGTGAGTTGCTCGTCGTGAGGGCAGCTCAAGGTTCAAAGTTCAAGGTTCAAAGTTCAAGGTTCAAAGTTCAAAGTTCAAAGTTCAAGGTTCAAGGAGAAGACCAGGTGACACGCCTTTGAACTTTGAACTTTGAACTTTGAACCTTGAACTTTTCGTCACCCTCCGGACCCGTCATGTTCAGCCAGGAAGAGATCGATACGCACCGTGAGCGCCTTGAGCAGGTGGTGTCCACGGTGCACCACTATGCCGCGCTCATCTTCGTTCTGACCTTTGTCGGCTATGGCGTGGCGGTGTACCTGTGGTTCCAGGGCCAGCCCTGGGCGGGTCTGATCGTCGCCACGTTCAGCTACCTTTTCTTTCGCCAGTTCCGCAGCCTGTCCATCGGGCTCGCGCGCATGAAGCTGCGCGACAGGGAGGGATTCGCCGAGACCTGGACCCTGCTGGATGAGGCCATGAAATCGGAACGCCCCCAGGCGGTCCTGCTGGCCGTGGAAAGCCGCCTGCGCGCACCGCGGGGAGAACAGGGCTGAAAGGCGATTCAGTCCGCGAACAGACGCAAGTGAAGTGAATGCCGGAACGCGGAATGCGCAGAGATACTGCTGTTGATGCCAGGGAGATGCCTGATCAATTGTCGGTTGGGGTGAGGAGCGAACCCCAACAGTGCGGAGCGTCGGAAGCCACCCCCGTTGGGGTTCGCTGAGCTCACCCCAACATGCAAATGCTGTTCGAAGAGCCTGACCGCAAAGGTCTCACGAAGGACGCCTGGAAAGCCTTTGGCGCATAGCCACTTCGCGTCCTTCGCGGTCAGTCTTTTGACCTTGATTACAATCGGATCTGCTCGCCGCAACCGGCGCTCAGCACCCGGTTCAGCGTGTCGGTGAGGCTCTCGCCGGTGCGGTCGTTGAGCCAGGCGTCCTGGCCGGCGTCATAACCGAAGTGGGCGGGTCCTTCGGGGGAGGCGAGCCAGATCTGGTTGGCGGCTTCCTGGCGATTGATGATGACCTTGCCGCCGTCCTCGAACTCGAGCGTCAGCACCCCGTCGATGATGTCCATGTCCAGATCCGCCAGGGCGTCGAACTCGCTCATGCGCTCCAGCAGGGATTCCAGGGTCTGTTCAGCGTGCAGGGAAAAGGAGATGTCGGCCATGTGGGCATTTGCCTCTCGGATGTGAAGGAAAGCAATCGGAGTCAGGGGTGGGCGGGGCCCTTCAGGGCGCCCCAGGCGAAGATCAGCCAGGCGATGATGAAGGCGACGCCGCCGAACGGAGTGATGGCGCCGAGCCCGCGGATGCCGGTCAGTGCCATCAGGTAGAGGCTTCCGCAGAAGAGCACGACGCCGGCCAGCATCAGCAGGCCCGCCAGGCGCGCGCCGCCCGCGTGCAGCCGGGTATGCAGGGCGCCCAGGGCCAGCAGCCCCAGCGCATGGTAGACATGGTACTGCACGCCCGTATGCCAGGCGGCAAGCATGGCCGGCTCGAGCACGTCCCTCAGCCCGTGGGCCCCGAATGCGCCCAGGGCCACGGCCAAGGCCATGAGGCCGGCGCCGGTGGAAACGAACAGTCGTTGCATATTGGGTCCCGAATCCGGTGTGGCCCCGATTATAATGGCCGCATTCCGATAAACCAGTGGAGAGAGCTCATGCCATCATTCGACGTGGTGTCCGAAGTGGACATGCAGGAACTGCGCAATGCGGTGGATCAGACCCGCCGGGAAATCGACACCCGCTATGATTTCAAGGGCACTGCCGCCGCCATCGAGCTTAACGAGATGGAGCTGACGCTGTTCGGCGATGCCGAGTTCCAGGTCGACCAGGTCATGGACATTCTGGTGCAGAAGATTTCAAAACGCGGCATCGATGTGGGTTGCCTGGAGCCGGGCAAGCTGGAGGAGGGCGGCGGCAAGGCCCGTCGCACGGTCAAGGTGCTTGCCGGCATCGAGACCGACACCGCCCGCAGGATCGTCAAGCTCATCAAGGAGGCCAAGCTCAAGGTACAGGCGGCCATCCAGGGCGACAAGGTGCGCGTCACCGGCAAGAAGCGCGATGATCTGCAGGCGGTGATCGCGATGCTACGCGAGGCTGACGTCGGACTGCCCCTGCAATACAACAATTTCAGGGATTAGGAAGGCGCCAGAGACAAGATGCAAGTGATGACGCTTGTGGTAGTTGTCTTTATCCTGCCTCTTGGATCTTGCCTCTGGCGCCCTCATTCCATGTCGCTGTCCATGTCCTGCCCCGGTACCCAGCCGGCCTCCCGGGCACGCCGGACCGCGGCATCATGGATCCGGGTATGGCGCTCGCGCAGTTCCGGCGGGAGCGTGCTTACCAGATGTCCGTAGGGTTGCCAGGCTTCACTGACCTTGTCGTACAGGTTCTGGATGTCGGCTGCGGACCAGCCCTCGCAGGTTTCCTCTTCGGGGATAAGGCCGAACACCCAGGCATCCTTGACGATGCCCCCGGTGGGCGTCATGCCGCCGTACAGATCGTTGTGGATCCCCACGTAGGTGGGCGGGATGCGTTGTTTCATGGTCTCTTCCGTGTCAGGTGGCTGCGCGTATGGACGTATTCTACGTGCCTTGGCCCCCCGATGGCAGTTGCGGGAGGACGTCCCGCGGAGATCAGGTCATGAGTGCATCGGATTCGAGGCGGCTTTACCTGCGCGTGATCCTGAAGCTCATGGGCGGCGGCCTGCTCGTGTTTGTGCTGTATGCCATGGCGTCCGGATTCTTCGGTGATCCGGGAGGCGATTCGGTCTTGCCCATGCATATCGATCTGGCAGATATGCCTCCCGGTAGTCTGCACCGGGTGGAATGGCGCGGCCGGGAACTGATGGTGCTGCGCCGCAGCCCGGCCATGGACGCGGCCGATGCGGCCCATGAGCAGCGGCTCTACGACCCCGCCTCCCGCTGGAGCGTTCAGCCCCGTGACGCCCGCAATCCCGGCCGCACCCTGGCTCCCGGCTATTTCATCGCCTACGCCCAGGGCACGGACCTGTCCTGTCCGCTGGATCTGGTCACCCCGGAGGAGGCCGCAGCGGAGGGCTGGGGCGGTGGATTCGTGGACCGTTGCCGGGGTTCGCGCTACGACTTCGCCGGCCGTGTCCACGACGGTCAGCCGGCCCGTCGGAATCTCGAGGTGCCGGCGTATCGCGTTGACGGCAGCCGGATCGTGCTGGGAGGATGATTCTAGATTCAAAGTTCAAGGTTCAAAGTTCAAAGTTCAAGGTTCAAGGTTCAAAGTTCAAGGTTCAAGGTTCAAGGTTCAAGGTTCAAAGAAAAGGCGGTGTCCGCGATGTCGCAGTGCCGACCCGCGAGCCCCCTTTGAACTTTGAACCTTGAACTTTGAACTTTGAACTTCGAATCTAGAATTTCGAATCATCCCTTAACGTAGACATCGAAACGGGTGGTCTTGCCCGGTATCCGGTGACCGGGCCTGCGTCCTCCCAGGGGTTCGGCCCGGGCGGGGCGTTTGACCACCACCCGGCGCCGGGCTACCCGCAGGGCCGCAGCGAGGATCTCCGGCGCATCCGCGTCATCCCCCGCCAGGGCGCGGAACACGCGCATCTCCTTTTTCACCAGGGCCGACTTGTCCCGGTGCGGATACATGGGATCCATGTAGACCACGTCGGGGCGTGCCGTTTCGTCCAGGGCCGACAGATAATCCCGGGCGTTGCCCTGCACGAGATGCATGCGCGCCACGGCATCTGCAAGGCCCGGCTGCCCGGCCGCGCGCGCCAGGCCGTCCTCCAGTAGGGCGGCGATCACTGGCTCGCGTTCCACCAGCGTCACCCGGCAGCCCAGGGACGCCAGCACGAACGCGTCCCGGCCGAGTCCGGCAGTGGCATCCACCACGCTCGGGCGTTCATTCCCGCGCAGCCCCACGGCCCGGGCCAGTGATTCGCCCCGCGGGCTGATGCGTGCCTGGCGGTAACCCAGGCGCCCGGAGATGAAATCCACCCGGACGGGTCCCGGCGTGTCCGGGCCGGTGAGCGACAAGGAAAGGCCTGCCGCACTGACTGTGAGATGCAGCGGTGCATCGTCCGGTCCGGTGGCCAGGGGCAGGCCCAGTATGGCCGCCAGGGCCTCGGCATCGCCCCTGAACGCCTCGCCGTCGAAGGCCACGCAGACCCGCGGTGTGGATGAGGTCATGGAACCGATCCGCTACGGGGACAACGGGCAGGGTTCGCCGGATCAAGTCCTGAAGGCCTGCGGTTCGCATGCCCCCTGGAACCCTGCAAGAGCTGTCCCATGTTCGTTCCCTGCGTAGAGGTCTTTCTCAATAGTGCGGCGGTGGCGGCTCCAGGGAAGGATCAATTCCCGGCGCCTGCACCACTTCCATCAGGCGCAGGCGAAGATTCTCGACCTGGTGCCGCAGTGTCTCGATCTGCTGCTGCTGGTCGATGACCAGGCGGTTCAGGGTCTGCAGGGTATCGTCCTGGTGGGCCAGACGGATCTCCATTTCGACGATGCGTGCTTCCAGTGTCTCGCTCATGGGCATGCTTTCAGATCTCAGACCACGTGGCGCGGCGTGCCGGCAAGATAGGCGCGGATGTTCTCCTCCACCTGGTCCAGCACCCGCTGGCGTGCCTCCCGGGCGGCCCAGGCGATGTGGGGCGTGACGATCAGGTTGGGGATGTCCGGGGCGAGCAGGGGGTGGTCCGCGGGCGGCGGTTCCTGCTCGAGCACGTCGATTCCCGCTCCGCCGATCTCCCCCTCGCGCAATGCCGCGGCAAGCGCCGCATTGTCCACGATGGCGCCCCGGGCCGTATTGATCAGGAGCGCGTCGGACTTCATGGCGGCCAGCGCCCCGGCGTCGATCAGGTGGTGGGTCCTTTCCGTGAGCGGGCAGTGCAGGCTGATGATGTCGGACTCGGCCAGCAGGCGTTCAAGCGGCCACCGGTCCGGATCGCCGCCCGGGGAAACCAGGCTTTCTGCCACCGCCACCCGCAGGCCGAAGGCCCGGGCCGCCTGCGCCGTACCCTGGCCCAGCACGCCGTAGCCGATGATGCCAAGGGTGAGCCCTGCCAGTTCGCGAATGGGATGGTCCAGCAGGCAGAACTGGCGGCTTGCCTGCCAGCGCCCCTCGGCCACGTCGCGCTGGTAGGCGGTCAGTCTGGTGGTCAGGCTCAGGATCAGGGCAAACACGTGCTGCGCCACCGCCGCTGTGGCGTAATCGCGCACGTTGCACACCGTGATGTCCCGGCGCCTTGCCGCCTCCAGGTCCACGTTGTTGGTGCCGGTGGCGGCCACGCAGATCAGGCGCAGTTCCGGGGCCGCGGCCAGTGCGGCCTCATCCAGCACCACCTTGTTGGTCACGGCCACCTGCGCCCCCTCAAGGCGTGCCGCCACATCACGGGAGTCCGTGAAGGCATGGAACGTCCAGTGGGGCAGGGCGGCGCGCAGTTTCGAAAGGTCCAGATCGTCGCGGTCCACGGTCTCCAGATCCAGAAACACACCTAGCTGGGTCATGGCCCCTCATCCTCCGTCCAGTGCAATGAAAAAGGGCCCCGCCATGGCGGGGCCCCATTAGATTATCATGCGGCCTCGGCCTCAGCCTTCGCCGGTGAAGGCATGGAACAGGTTGAGCAGGTGCAGGAACAGCACGTAGATGTTGGCGTACAGGGATACCGTCATCATCACGTAATTGGTCTCGCCGTCGTGCACCATGCGGCTGGTGTCGAACAGAATCGCCGCCGATACCACCAGCACGGCCGCTGCCGAGATGGCCAGCGAGAGGGCAGGCAGCCCCAGGAACAGGTTGGCCACGATGGCCGCCAGCACCACCAGGAAGCCCACGAACACGAAGCCGCCCAGGAAGCTGAAGTCCTTGCGGGTGGTCAGGGCATAGGCGGAGAGGCCCACGAACATCACCGCCGTGGTGGACAGCGCGCCCATGACGATCTCGGAGCCGTTGGGCTGGGCCAGGTACAGGGTGACGATGGGGCCGAGTACATAGCCCATGAAGCCCGTGAACACAAAGGTGAGGGGCAGGCTCCAGATGCTGTTGCGCAGGGCGTGGATCAGGAACGGTCCGCCGATGAACACGGCGATCATGACGATCCAACTGATGGGCCGGGCCCCGGTCGCCATGGCCACGAACGCCATGACCGCGCTGAAGGCCAGCGTCATGGACAACAGCATGTATGTGTTGCGGATGACCTTGTTGGTGGCCAGCCTGATGCTTTGGGGACGTGCCGTGGACAGTCGTTCAGTCTGCATGGATGGGTCTCCGGGTTCTGTTCTTTTCCATGGGTGTCGCTAAGGTACCTGATTCCCGGTACCGGTTCAAAGTTCCCTTGGCAACCGCCTGATTGTTGTGGCTTTTGGCCGTGGGCGGGTAAGATGGCCGCCTTTGCGGGGTGAGGCGTGAGGAGTCATGCGTCAGGCGTGAGACCCTGTAGGTTGGGGTGACGAACGAACCCCAACAAACCTGGCCAGGGATTGGCACCAAGTTTGGAGAGGTGGCAGAGCGGTTGAATGCACCGGTCTTGAAAACCGGCAACGGGGCAACCCGTTCGAGGGTTCGAATCCCTCCCTCTCCGCCATATTCAAATGCAAGGGGCCCCGGGTTTTTCGGGGCCCCTTGCATTTGAATATGCATGAAGGCGTGATTCGAACCCGAGAGAATGGAGATGATGGGTTCGACGGGCGCAGCGAAGCGTAGCCCGAACGCTGCCGCGTAGCGGCGCCGCAGCCCGCGGTCATCCCGCCTTTCCGCCAATGGCGCCGGGAATCCGGAGATTCCCGATTTGTGCCGCCTTCGTTGTTTTCGCCCGGGCAGGTTTTGATACCGTGCCCCTGTGGTGAGTATGACTTGAAGGGCGCGAGGATGATGATATCCGAGCAAACCGAACGGTCAGACAAGCGTGGACGGGTCGCGATGCTCGCGTTGGCTGGCGCATCGCTCGTGATCCTGCTGGCGTCTGCCACGGCGGCAGCGGAACGGGTCGGCCTGCCGCGATTTCCGTCGATCAGCCCTGACGGCTCGGAACTGGTATTCAGCTGGCGGGGTGGCCTTTGGCGCGTGGCGTCCGGGGGCGGGGAGGCGACACGTCTCACCCGTCATCCGCTGGATGACCTTTACTCCGGCTGGAGCCCCGACGGTGACTGGATCACCTTCACCTCCATGCGTGACGGCTACCTGAACCTCTGGCGCATCCACCGCGACGCCACGCGTCTGACCCAGCTCACCCACGGCGACCGCCACATCCGCAACCCGGCCTATGGCCTGGATGAACACGGGCAGCCGGTCATCACGTTCTCCGCCCTGCTGGAAGCCGATGTCTATCGCAGTGAACGCCCGTACGCGGTCTCGCCCGAGGGCGGCGAGCCGGCCCGGCTGCACGATGCATTCGGCTCGGCGCCGAGACTGTCCCCCGATGGTCGTTTTGTCGCGTTCACCCGGGGCGGTTACTACCACGGCTGGAGCCGCCGGCATTACCGCGGCCCGGATGCGATGAACGTCTGGATCTACGACCGCGAGGAGAGGCGCTTCGAGGCGCTGACTACCCGCGATGGTGACGATGGCAACGCCCAATGGGTCAACGGGCATACGCTGATTGTCATGTCGGACCGCGAGCTGGACACCGTCAACCTCTACCGCGTCGATCTGGACGGTGAGGGGCGCAGGTTTGTCCGCCTGACGGACTTCGACGGCCGCGACGTGCAGCATTTCGACGTGTCACGGGACGGGACAACCGCCGTGCTTCATGTCTGGGACACCCTCTACACGCTGGACCTCACCATCCCCGACCCGCAACCCCGGCCCGTCGACGTGCGTGCGGGTGATGATGGCCACGACAACTACCGGTTGCACCGGGTCGGCCGGGATGTGACCGAGGCGGCATTGAGCCCGGACGGCAAGACGATGGCCTATATTGCCTACGGACGCGTCTACATACGCCACACGGACGAACACAGCGTTACCCGGGCGGTGACGCCGGATACGCATGCCCGCCACCGGGACCTGTCCTGGTCGCCGGACGGCCTGCGCCTGTACTTCACCAACGATTCCGATGGCACCGAATCCATATACGAAGCCCGCGTCGCGCTGACGCGCGGCGAGATCCGCAGTGCCTACAATCCGCAGCCGCCCGGCGACCGGCCGAGGCCATCGGAAACGGCCGCTGACGTACCTGCCGGGATGCCGGAACCGGCCGATCCGGATCCACCTCCGGAATCGGAACCGGACCTCCGCAGCGAGGATCCGGACGATCCGTTCGCCCCGGTGGACCCCGGCATACCCGTCGATCCGCTGGCTCAGCCGGAACCCGACGAACCGGCGACGCCTCCGGCGTCCGTACAGGAAATCCCGACACTCCCGGAGAGCATCCCTGAAGCGGAACTGGAGTCGGCTGCCGCCGAGGACCTTCCGCTGTATATGGATCCCGCCCGTTGGCATGATGCAGTACAGTTCACCGTGTGGCCGGTGGTCCAGACGGCGTACAACGATCGCGGCGTCATGCCGTCTCCCGACGGCCGGTCCATCGCGTTTCGCCGCGGCCGTGGGGATCTGGTGGTGATGGATTTGGATCGCGGTGACGAGCACACGCTGGTGGAGGGCTGGGACAGCACCATCCAGTGGCGGTGGTCACCGGACAGTCGGTACATCGCCTACGCGCAGAACGATCTCAACTTCAGCGCGAACCTTTTCATCGTTCCCGCCGATGGATCGCGGGAGCCGGTGAACCTCACGCGCCATCCACGCAATGATCTGAATCCGCGCTGGTCGGCGGATGGACGCAAGCTGAGCTTTATCTCCAATCGCTCCGGGGACAGTTTCGATTTGTACCGGGTCTATCTGGACCCCGAACCGGAAACCTACACGGCCCGGGAACGGACGACCTATTACCGCGACGCCCGACGGGCGGCGGGGGCACGGGAGCCTGTTCCGGCGAAGGCGCCGGAGGAGCGGACCGAAGCGGCGGCAGACGAACGGGAGCTGGACCTCGATGGCGCCTGGCGCCGCGTCAAGCGTGTGACCGCCCATCCGGGCCACCAGTTCGCGAACGAGATGACGCCCGGCGGGGACCGCTACGTGTTCGTCTCCCGGGGGGAGGGACTCGTGGTCATGAACTGGGATGGCAGTGGCCGACAGCGCCTTGGACCGGCTGTCGATGTGCAGCATCTCAACGTCACCGGTGATCGGCTGATCTACCTCAACAACGGGCGGGTGGGCATGGTGAACCTGACCGGCAATCCGGTGCATCAGCACCTGGATATTTCGGACCGCGTCCGCATCGATCTGCGGGAGCAGTCGCTGCAGAAGTTCCGGGAGGCGGCACGCGTGGTCGGAGAGAGCTTCTACCGGCCTGACATGAAGGGTCTGGACTGGCCAGCCGTCGTGGCGGATTACGAAGCACTGATCGGGCACGCGCGCACGGCCAGTGAATTCAGCGATATCGCCAACCGTCTGATGGGCGAGCTGGCGGCATCACACACGGGTGTCTCCAACCCCGGTCCGGTGTCGGCCCTGCGGGAGCCTTCAGGACGGCTCGGCATCCGTTACGAGCCCGTTACACTGGAGGACGGCCGGACCGGGTTCAGGATCGAGCACATCGTTCCGGGTGGCCCCACCGCCAGCGGCCCCCTGCGGCTCTGGCCGGGGGACATCATCACCCGGATCGACCTGCGGGGCTTCGATGCCCATGACCCCCTGGCCAGGGCGCTTCGAGGCCGTGTGGGTCAGGAACTCGTCGTCACCCTGGAACGTCCCGTGGGAGAGGGCCGGCACGAGTACCAGACGCTGATCACCCCTGTGGATTTCACCGAACTTGCCCGGCTCAATTACGATGCGTTTCTCGAGGAGAGCCGGGACAGGGTGCGGGAGTTGTCCGGCGGCAGGCTCGGGTATCTCCATATTCAGGCGATGAACCAGACCTCCCTGGAAGGGTTCCAGGGTGACCTTTACGCGGCTGCCGAGGGCAAGGACGGTCTCATTATCGATGTCCGCAACAACGGCGGCGGGAGCACGACGGACCGAATCCTGACATCCATCATGGCGCCCGATCACGCCTATACGGTCCCGGCAGGCGCCGATCCGTCCCGGACCGGTCATTACCCCCAGGGAAGGCTGGACGCCCCGCGCTACACCCTGCCGATCAACATGCTGGCCAACGAGAAGAGCTATTCCAATGCCGAGATACTGGCACACGCGTTCCGCACGCTCGGTCGCGGTACGCTCGTGGGCCAGCGAACATACGGCGGGGGCATCTCCGCCGGCAGCCATACCCTGATCGACGGCGCCACGGTCCGCCGTCCCTTCCGCGGCTGGTACCTCCCCGATGGCACGGACATGGAACACCATGGCGCCGTGCCCGATGTCCTGGTGACACAGACACCCGAGGACGAAGTGGCCGGCAGGGACCGGCAACTCGATCGCGCCGTGGAGGATCTTCTGGAACGCCTCGATGCCGACGGGTAGTACCCTCACGCCGATCCCCATCTGATCCATCACAGCGAGGAGGGCCCCGCCATCCGGCTGGCAGGCGCGGGCGATCGCGTGTTGTCCGTTGAACATGAGGGCGCAGGGCGCTTATGCTTCCTGCATGCCCGCCGGGCTGCCGGGCTGCCGGGCTGCCGGGCGGATCCATGTGAAAGGCGGGGGTAAGTCATGATCCGACCACGACAGGCGGCTGGCAGTGACGGTGCCAACGCTGTGCCGGCTGCCATGTGCCGGCGGTCTCCTGAACCTGCCGCAGCGGGCAGTGTGTCCTGATGCCGGTGGGGCAGGGGTACGGGGGCGGCGGGATCGGAAGTTCCTGCGATCTGACCGTCGCGATCGTGACACGCAATCGCGCAGGGTTGCTGGACCGTGCGCTTGCTTCGCTGGGCGGAGCCGACAAGCCGCCGGGCCTGTCCTACGAGATCCTGGTGGTCCTGAATGCATGCACCGACAGGTCCGAGGCCGTCGTGAGGCGGCATGCGCGGCAGTTGCCTGTCCGGTTTCTGGACGAACCCTGTCCTGGCATCTCCCATGCCCGTAATGCCGCGATCGGTGCGTGCAGTGGCCGCGTGATCGCGTGGATCGACGATGACGTGGTCGTTGGCCGGTCGTGGTTCGAGGCGTATGCGCGGGCACTGGCTGCGCACCCTGGTGCGGCATTCTTCGGCGGGCCGATCGAGCCGTTGTTCGAAGGCGAGATACCGCCGTGGTTCCATCAGACTTGGCGCCTTTTCACCGATGTGTTCGCTGTCCGGCATGTTCCATGTGACGCGCCGGTCCATGTCCGCTATCTGCCCTACGGTGCCAATTATGCCGTGCGTTCGGACTGGCAGCGCCGCTTTGCGTACGATCCCGGTCTCGGGCGCCGTCCGGGGTTCCTCCTGATCGGAGGAGAGGAGACGGCGCTGCTGAACCGCATCCTGGCGGCAGGCGGCCGGGGGCAATGGATCGCCGATGCCCGTGTGCAGCACGTCATTTCCGGCGAGCGCCGCACGCGCCGGCACCTGGTCCGTCATTACGCGGGCCACGGGTATCGGGTGGGCTGTGCGGTGCGTGCGGCAGGCGGCAGCCAGACCTTCCCTGTGGTTCTGGGGCTGATCCGCATGATGTTCTTTGCCGGTGCGTTGATGGTCGGAACGCTGGCGGCGCGTCCGGCGTTCTGGGTGCGCGCGCTCAGACGGGCCGCCTTCGAGGCCGGCTGCGTCATGGGACGCATGAATAACGATAGGGCGCCTGAGGTGTCACCGCGTGCGGCTTCCGCTGCAGACGTGTCCTCAACACCGGAAAAGGGAGGCCGTCCGTGAGTCGCCGCCTGATCGTTCTCGGCCTGGATGGTTTCGAGATCTCGCTCGCGGAAGCAATGATGGCGTCCGGCGACATGCCGCATATGGCCCGGCTGGCGGAGACCGCGTCGGTGTTCGATCTCGACCACGGGCGCGCGAAGGCGACGGGACTCGCCTGGGAACAGGTGGCCAGCGGGCGGGGCCCGGGAGATGGCGGCCGCTGGTCTGCCCTGACATTCGATCCCGAACGCTATACGGTCCGGCAGGCCGTCACCAGCGCCCAACCGGTGTTTGCCGACCTCGCAGACCGCATGGTGGTCTTTGATGCCCCCTATTTTGATCTGGCACGCAGCGGCGCGCGGGGCGTGACGAACTGGGGCGCGCATGATCCGGGGGTGTCCGCACAGGCGAGTCCCGCCGGGCTGGACGGAGAGATCCTGGCGCGCTTCGGGCGGTATGTCGCCCGGCGCTGGATCTACGGGTTCACCTGGCCCTCCGCCGACAGGACTGCGGAGGCGGGGGCCGACCTGATCGAAGGCGTGCGCCAGCGGTCGAGGGTGGCCGCCTGGCTGCTGGGTGAACGTCTGACCGACTGGGACGTGGCGCTGGTGACGGTCAGCGAAGCGCATTCCGCCATCGAGCAGTTCTGGCACGGTGTCGACCCCGCACACCCGCTCCACGGCATACCGTCGGCGCATCCCGCCGGGGAGGCGCTGCGCGGGATCTATCGCGAGATCGATGCCATGTGCGGGACGTTGCGGGAAGTAGCGCCCGATGCCGGGATCGTCGTGTTCGCCATGCATGGCATGGGTACCAACCAGGCTGATATCCCCTCGATGGTTCTGCTCCCGGAATTGATGTTCAGGCTGGCCTTCGGGCGTTCCCATGCAGGCCCCCCGGCGTGGCGACAGACGTTGCCCGGCGGCGTGCCCCTCATGGAACCGCATGAGGACTGGTTCAAGGTGATGCAGGGACTCGTGCCCTCTCCGGCTTACCAGGCCTTGCGCCGCCGCCTGTCGCGCGCCTGGAGACGGTTGAGGCTGTCCCGATGGACGGGATACGGGAACGGCGGGTCCGGCACCGTTGACTGGATGCCTTCGGCGCGCTATCAGCCGTACTGGCCTCGCATGCCTGCCTTCGCCTTCCCGTCGTTCTACGACGGGCAGATCCGAATCAACCTGGCCGGGCGGGAAAAACGGGGGGTGGTGCCCGTTGCAAGGTTCGACGCGGCCCGTGATGAACTTGTCGCCGCCTTGCATGACACGCGCTGCCTGCACACGGGCGAACCGGTCGTGGACGAGATCTGGTATCCCGAATCCGCACCCCTGGAGCGCGGCCCCTCGGAGGCGGATATCTACATCGAGTGGCGCGGGACGCCGCTGGGATTCGAACACCCGGTCGGCGGGCGCATCGGGCCGTATCCGTTCCGGCGCACAGGAGGGCACACCGGCGAGCGGGGTTTCGCCTACATCGACTGGCCGGGTCTGGCCAGGGACCGGGAGCGCCGCAGTGCTTTTGATATCGTGCCGACGATCTTCGAGTTGCTCGGGGAGCGCATCCCCGGGGGTTTGGCCGGCACACCGATCCGGCCGGGGTCGCGACGTTGAGGGATCCGTTCGGAGTCGAATTGCACGGCATCGATCTTGCCGCGCTCTCCGGGCCCGGTCCGGATGTTGACGCCATCGTGACGGCGATTGCTCTACACGGTGTGGTCGTGATGCGCGGGCAGACGATCAACCCGAGCGAGCAGCTCCGGGTCGCCGCATTTTTCGGGCCGCTCCTGGCGGAGCGATCCCGGGCAGTGCCGCGCAGACCGGAGGTGCGATACGAGACGGACGCGGGCGGTGACGCTGCCGCTCCTCGACGGGTGTTCTTCAACGAACAGTGGCACGCGGATCTGTCGTGGGCCGACGTGGACCCGCCCGTGACGATGCTCGCGGCCGAGGCGGTCGAGCGTGGCTGTGCCGAGACCCAGTTCGCCGACATGCGTGGGGCATATGCGGCGCTCGATGAGGGGACGCGAACCCGGATCGACGGGTGGAAGGCCGTGCATCATGTCGAGATGTCCCGGTGGGTCCGGCATGGTGCCCCGATGTCGAGGCAGCCCGGATGGGCGCGGGTGCTGGCACGGCGCGTGCGGGCACTGACGCAGCATGTGCGACTGGCGATGCAGTTCACCCGCCGGGGCATGCAGGTACGTCTGCCTCCGATTCCGCCATGGCCCGGCATTGCCGTCCCGGTGGTTCAGGTCGATCCCGGGTCCGGCGATCGTTTCATCCGTCTGGGCGACCATGCCTGGACCATTCAGGGGATGGCCGATAGCATCGGGCCGCGTGCATTGGTGGAACTCGAGAGAATGATCGTCGAGGCGGCGCCTGTATTGCACCATGAATGGCAGCCGGGTGACGTGGTCATGTTCGACAATCGGACCTTGCTGCACCGCCGGGAGCCCGGTGTACACGCCAGGGTGCGCCGGCTCCGGCGCATCGTCCTTTGGCCCCGGCGTGGCGATGGATTGGAAGAACCACGCGTGAACTGAAGTCGATCACGGCATGCCGGTCACGCGCTATTGCAGCAGGAAATAACGGACTCCAGCCCGGAATGCCCCCGTCACCGGCCCTTTGCCGCGGGACGCGCGGGCAACCGTTTGCGGGCACGCCTCCAGATTCGAAGCAAGGGGCCATAGAGAATCACCGTCGCGGGTGTGGCCAGGAATCCATGGAGCAGTATCCTGTGTGTGAACCGGATGCGACGGTTCTTGGCCAGCGCCCGGATTTCATCCCGCGTGATATAACGCTCCAGCGTGCGGCACATGGTGGTCAGGTTCGGAAACGTGCGGCTTTCATAGGCGGCCGACAGGGTGCGGATAATGCTGGATGCGATCTGCTCGTCGATCCGATGCCGGAGACGGTGATACGCCTCCGTGCCCGAGAGGATCCGGTGCAGTTCCCGGCGGGCCCAGATCTCATCGAATCTGGATTCCGTGAACGAGGACATGAAACTGCCCGGCTGTCGCGTCACGAAGTAGAAGGTGCCGGACACCAGGGCGACTGTCTCCGCCCGGAGCAGCAGCCGGGGGATGATCTGGGTGTCCTCGTGCCTTCGTCCCTCGACAAAGCGGATTCCATCGAACAATTCGCGGGCGTACAGGCCGTCGCAGCAGATGGTGTCGATCCCGTTGTTCAGATACGCCTGCACCGCCTGGACGCCACCCGGCAGAATCCGGACCCGCCCCGTCGGCAAGGCGGAGCCTGCAGAGCGCCTCCGGCCCCGTTTCATGCGGTACTCGCACTTGACCATATCGGCACCCTGGTCGAGGGCCGTTGTCAGCAGCACCTGATACATCTCCGGTGCAACGACATCATCGGAATCCACGAAGCCGATATAGGCCCCGGTGGCGAGGTCGATCCCGCGGTTTCTCGCGGCCGAGACGCCCCGGTTCCGTGCGTTGTGTACCACGGTGACCCGTGGGTCGGCCCGGGCGTATTCGTCCAGGATGGCCGCGCAGTCATCGGTGGAGCCGTCGTTGATGACGATGACCTCGATCTGCGCCAGGGTCTGCCCCAGTACCGATTCGAGGCACTCCCGGAGGAACGCGCCCGTGTTGTATACGGGGATGATGACGGAAACCTGGACGGACACCGGATATCCTGGTCGCTGATGAACGGTGCCATCCGCCGGATGGCACCGGATCGGTCCTGCAAGGCAGAGCCTATCTTAGCGCAGCGGCGGTTTCGGCGGGCAGGCGCGCAGACTTGCGGTCACGGAGCGTGGGCCCGATCCGCGTGGCGGAGGATGCCGGCCGGGGCGCGGTATCCGGCCGGATCGGCGCGACGGCGGCCCGGGTGCCGGCCCATGACCCGTTGAATCGAGGGGAGAAGGCCGCTTATTCTCCACTATACTTATCGGGTCATCACCCTGGGGGAAGACAATGAACGACCAGACCCTGACCTTCCGCCGTTACCGGGACGGCGAGGACAATTACCGCACGTTCAAGGACGCCATCTTCGAGGCCGATGCGAGCCACAAGTGTCCGGTGTACGTCCACCGCACGCCGCCTTGCCAGGGCAGCTGTCCTTCCGGGCACGACGTGCGCGGGTGGCTGGATATCGTGCGAGGCATCGAGCGCCCGCCGGAAGGCCTGGACTGGCAGGCGTACGCCTTCCAGCGCGCCACCGATTCCAACCCCTTCCCTTCGGTGATGGGGCGCGTGTGCCCTGCCCCCTGCGAGGACGGCTGCAACCGCAACCAGGTGGAAGACCGCGTGGGCATCAACTCCGTGGAGCAGTTCATCGGAGATTACGCCAGGACCCACGACCTGCGGCTGGCCGAGGCCGGCAGTCCCACCGGCAAGCACGTCGCCATCGTCGGCGGCGGACCGGGCGGGCTTGCCTGCGCCTACCAGTTGCGGCGCATGGGCCATGCCTGCACGTTGTTCGACGAGCACGAACATCTGGGGGGCATGATGCGCTATGGGGTCCCGGGATACCGCACGCCGCGCGACGTGCTGGACTGCGAGATCAAGCGCATTGTCGATCTCGGCGTGGAGACGCGCCTCGGTGTGCGCATCGGGCGTGACATCTCCCTGGAGGACCTGCAGCGTGACTACGACGCCGTGGTGCTCGCCATCGGGGCCCAGTCGGGCAAGCCGCTGCCGGTGCCCGGTGGAGAGGCGCCCAATTGCGTGAGCGGCATCGCCTTTCTGGAGGCCTTTAACCAGGGCCGCCTGCGCTATGCCGCGCGCCGGGTGGTGGTGATCGGCGGCGGTGACACCGCCATGGACGTGGTCTCCGTCGCGCGCCGCCTCGGGCACATCGACAACGTGCGCGAGCAGGACCGGCCGGAGTGGGTGATCCTCAACCAGACCGCCCAGGACGTGGCGGATGTTGCGCGCCACGAGGGTTCCGAGGTACTGCTGGTCTACCGCCGCCCCGTGGATCGCATGCCGGCGGCCCGCCACGAGGTGGAGGCGGCCATGCACGAAGGTGTACAGATCCGCGGCAGTCTGGCGCCGGTGGAGGTGTTGCTGGGCGAAGACGGCCGCGCGCGGGCGTTGCGCGTGGTGGAAGTGGAATGGGAGGGCAATCAGTCCAGGGTCAAGGAGGGCACCGAGTTCGATATCGAGTGCGATCTGGTGGTGGCCGCCATCGGCCAGGGCGTGGATTTCACCGGCATGGACGGGCTGGACAACGGTCGCGGGCTGGTGGACGCAGACCGGCACTACCAGGTACCCGGACGTCCCGGCCTGTTCGCCATCGGCGACATGCTGCGTCCGCATCTGCTCACCACCGCCATCGGTCATGCGCGCATCGCCGCCGAAACGGTGGACCAGTATATGCGGCGTGCGGATCCGGGCCCACGGCCCAAGGTGGACGTGCATCACTTCAGCCTGCTGGAGAAGCTGCGCGAGGTGCACCTGGAACCGGAAGCGTACAGCCACGACCCCGAGTGGGGTACCCACGAGTCACGCTACGCCGTGCACAACTACGAGGACCGTTCCCGCAACGAGGTCATTCCTTCCGATGAGCTGTTTCTCGGGCACTTCCAGCACACCCCGCGCCACCTTCGGCGGGAGACGGGCGTGTCGGCCGAAGAGGTGCTGGGTCATTTCGAGGAACGTTTCCGGGGCCTGGGCGAGGAGGAGGCCCAGGCCGAGGCGGATCGCTGCATGAGCTGCGGCATGTGCTTCGAGTGCGACAACTGCGTGATCTTCTGCCCGCAGACCGCCGTGAAGCGCACGCCCAAGAAGGAGGCCACCATGGGGCGCTACGTCTACACCGACTACGACCGCTGCATCGGCTGCCACATCTGCGCCGATGTCTGCCCCACCGGCTACATCCGCATGGGTATGGGCGAGTAGGGAGGTTCTTCGACGTTTCGAGTGGAATTGAGCATTTCTTGGGATTGATGGGTGTCTCCGGTCGAGGGCGCGAAGATCGGCGCTAATCACCCCGGTAGGGGCCCGGTCCCCCGGGCGAAAAGGTGAGCCGCGCGGGAGACGTCGCCCGGAGGCCCGGGCTTGTATGTTTCTTCTCGGCAGGCGAGGTACGAGTGGGGAACGGGTCAGTGTCGCGGATCCGGGATCAGTCACGTGGGATTCCGGGCGGCGCGATCCCGGGATGACACCCCGTCCTTTTCGGGCTACGGGGCTGGATCGCCGCGGGGGGGCCTGCTCCGGGGCGCGTGGCCGTAGTCCGCCATGCGTTCCATGACCTCCGCCATGTCCTGTTCCGTGAGCAGCACCGGCTCACCCAGCTGGCAGGCCCGCCAGTACTGTTCGCAGAGCTTTTCCACGGTCAGCGCAAGCATGACCGCCTGGTCCAGGGTCTCGCCCAGGGCCACCAAGCCATGGTTGGCCAGCAGGCAGGCGCGGCGGCCGTCGAGCGCTTCCACCGCCGCCTCGGCCAGCGCCGTGGTGCCGAAGGTGGCGTAGCGGCTGCAGCGAATGTCGGGTCCGCCGGCCATGGCGATCATGTAATGAAACGGCGGAAGGCCACGGCGCAGGCAGGCCAGCGTCGTGGCAAAGCTGGAGTGGGTGTGGACCACGGCGTCGATCTCCGAACGCGCATCCAGGATCGCCCGGTGCAGGGGCCACTCGCTGGACGGGCGCCCGCCACGGGCGTTGCCGTGGCTGTCCACGCCGACCATGTGTCCTGCCCCGATCTCTTCCCACGGCAGCCCCGAAGGCGTGATCAGCATGCCTTCGCCCGTGCGCATACTGAGGTTGCCTTCGGTGCCCTGATTGAGACCCGCCCGGTAGAGGTCTGATGCCGCCCGGGCCAGAGCATCCCGTTGCTGTCTGGTTGCGGCGCTCAAGGCGGTTCGTCAGCTCATGGCGGTGAAATCGTAGTCCATCCTGTCGGTGGGCGCCTGCAGGAAGTTCCCCTGGATGTAGTTCACCCCGATGCCCCACAGGATGGACAGCGCCGTGGCGTCCTCCACATGGGGCGCAATCACCAGTTTGTTGATCCCGTGGGCGCTGTCCGTGATGTTGCGGATACTTTCCTGATTCTCCTCGCTGTTCTTGAGCTTGGTCATGAAGCTGCTGTCGATCTTGAGGAAGTCGGGCTGGATGTGCTGCATCAGTTGGAACGGATGAAGGCCCACACCGAAGTCTTCCACGGCGAAACGGCAGTGCATGTTCTTCAGGCCCTTGACGAACTCCTTGGCCTGCTTGAGATGGTTGACCACCGTGGACTCCTTCATCTCGAACACGATGCACTGCGCCGGAACCCGATGCTCCTTGAGGCGTTCGACGACCCAGGGCAGCATGCCGGGTTCCTGCAGCGATCCGGCGGTGAGCTTGACGAAAAGATTGGTCTCGTGACCATTCTTGCGATGCTGCGCCAGTTGCTGCAGGGCGTGACTGATCACCCATCGATCCAGGACCTTGGCCATGTCCGTGCGCTCGGCGCTCGGCATAAATTCGGCCGGCGAGATCTCCGTGCCCTCCTGGTCCAGCAGGCGCATGAATACTTCGTAGTGTTCGCCGGTATCGCCGTGCAGACTGACAATGGGTTGGTACAGCAGGCGCAGGCGTTCGGCGGCCACGGCTTCGCTGATACGGGTGACCCACAGCTCGTCCTGCTGGCGCTGGGTCATTTCACCCTTGCGGGGCCGGTAAACCTCCACCCGATTGCCGTCGCCGCGAATGGCCTCGTCGCAGGCCCTGGCGGCCCGGGACAGCAACTCGTCGGGGTCGGGGGCGTTCTCGCCCACCTGGACGATGCCGGCCGAGGCAGTGCAGGTCATGGAACGGCCGTCCACCTCGCAGATATGCCCGGCTATCTCGGCCAGAATATCCTCCACGTGGGCCTTGGCTTCGTTGAGATCCTGGTGCGGCGTCAGAATGGCAAAGCCCTCGCCGTCGAAGCGTGCCACTACGTCGCCGTCGCCGGCGCGGCTCTCCAGGATCTTGGCCACGTCGCTGAGTACCAGATCGCTGCCGGCCACACCCACCAGTTCGCGAATCTCCTGGAAGTTGTCGATCCGAAGATCCACCAGGGTGACGGGATCCTTGCCCTGAGTGGTCTGGCCGAAGATCGATTCCAGCTGTTCCATGAAATGCTGGCGGTTGAACAGGCCCGTGACCAGATCACGCTGAGCCATGTAACTGAGCTGCTTCTCCAGATCCTTGGTGTTGGCCTGGCTGCGTATGAGGATCTGTGTGCAGGGTTCGCCGTCGATACTTGCGGGTGTGAACTCCATCTCCACGGCCAGGGGCTCTTTCCCGGGACCGTTCACGCGAATCTCCACGGAATTGGCGGTCTCGGGTGTGTCCCCGTCGCGGTCATAGTTGCGCAGGAACTCCTTCAAGGTGGACTGATCGGCGGGATCCACCATGTCCATGACCGGCATCCCCTCCAGGTCCTCGGCCTCCGTGTAACCGAACAGGTCCAGATAGGACTTGTTAGCATAGATATGCATGCCTTCGTGCACGTATGCTATGGCGTCCCGGGAGCTGTCCAAAAGGTTCTTGCAGCGCCGTTCCGCCTCGCGAAGGGACGACTCGGCGGACTTGAGATGCCGCCACTGTCCCTGGGCCTCGGCCGCCCGTTTGACCACGAGTTTCAGGTGGTCCAGCCGATCCTTGAGCACCATGTCGTGGGCGCCCAACTGCAGGCAATCCACCACATCGTGGCCGGAGCCGTCGGATATCGCGATGACCGGCACGTGACGGCCTACCTGATTGATACCTGTGATCACGTCCTCCAGGCTCAGCCCTGACTCCGGGCTCAGCGTACACAGGATCACGTCAGGAGAGTGTTTCTGAAGTTTTTCCAGCAGGTCTTCTTCGTCTTCCGCTCGCGCCGGCCTTACCGCAAACCCGGTGGTTTTGATCGTGCTGATCATCATCTCAGCGTCGTTGAGATCCGGCTCGATGATGAGCAGTCGCAGCAGGTTGTCCATGGCTGGCCGTTACTCCCTGAATGACATGACTTGGCAGAGCCCGCCCATTGTGCCGCACGGGCCGCTACCTGCGCCAGCCCATGTCTCAACCAGTGGACCACGGGCGCTTGCGGGACACCGTGATGGCACAGCATGCCCTGCGGAAGTGCCGATCTGTCAAGGGAGTGCGGGTGTGATGCCGGAGATACCCTCGAGCGGCCTGGCGTGTCCGGACGGGTGCGCGTGGAGCCCGGGTTTCAAATCAGGGACCACACACTCTCAAACCCGGATTCGTCGGTGTCATCCCCTGGTTCGGCCCGGTCCAGTGGCGTGTACGTATATTGCACAAACTGGCTTGTGTGCTCGCCGACTCCGGTCAGTCTTACGCGTGTGGTTCGTCCGGCGAGGGTGACCAGCACCTCGTCTCCCGGACGGAATCTGCCGGGTGGCCCCAGCAGCGTGGCGGGTTGCTGAATGGTCATGATGGACGGCAGCAGCAGCGCCTCGATGGGGTCATCCACAGCGTGTCCCAGACACGATGGTTCTATCAGTACCAGCAGCGTCCTGGGGGCCAGCACACGGACACCGATCTCCAGGCCGTGATCCCGCCTGTTGAGCATCCAACGGATCACGCCGACGCGCCATTGGTAATGGCTGCCTTCCTTCTCCCTCAGGGCAATGAGTTCGCCCACCCGGGCGCGGCAGGTCTGTTGACGACGCCAGCCCAGGCAGAATCCGCCTGCGCTGGCATTGACCAGCTGCCAGGTTTCGTGGTCCGGTTCACCGTCGCCCAGTCCGACGACCATGATGGGGGTCGTCGGGGGATTACCCTTGTAGCCCTCAGTAATCACGTTACCCTTGGCCACCATGTCCCAGGCATGCGCATCTCCCACGGCATCGGTGTCGGACACGAACGAGGCTTCGGTGCCGCCGTGCACCTGCAAGTCGTTGCTGATGCACTGCAATGTGAGCCGATCGACTCCGGATGTCGCCTGCCCGGTTGTCAGGTGTGCCTGCGACTCTTCGGCAATGGTGGCGTAGATGCCGGCCAGTCCGATCGCCACGTTGATCTCGCCATCCTGCGGCGCCCGGCTGAAGCGCCGCCCGGTCGGGCGTGTCCACGCAGCAAGCACGCGACGGAGCAGGTCCGCGTTCATGTCCCGGTCGTCGGCTCCGCCGATTGCCTGGAGCCTCGCCCGGGTATCGCGGATCAGCGGAGCGAGGTTGATGCATCGGATGGCCGGACCCCATGGGGCCTTGTCCACCTTGTGTACGGCGGGTGCCTCATCGCCTTCCAGGTCGATCAGGTACACGTTTTGGTTGCTGTCCGGAAAGGGTTCCCTGGAGATGACCGCGAGATCGGCCGCCGTCTCCAACAGATTGGCCACCCGGTCGGTTTCTCCCTGACGCAGGCTCAGGGGATGGGTCAGGGCCAGGAGGCAGATGCGTTTGAAACACTGACCGGCGTGTCCATGGCATTCGCCCCGGAGCGTATCATCGGTCACGGGCCTCTCCTGGAGACTGCGGGCTTCCGCGGCCCGGTACAGGCGGTAGATTGCCTGCCACGTGCCCGGCGGCGGCGTTTCATAGATGCGCCAGCTGTTCAGGATGCCCTCTTCCCGGTAACACAGCGCCCGATAGACGGCCAACGCCACATCCTTGTCGCGTCTCCTGCCGGCCCCCGGCCACTCGCTTACCACACGGCCGTAGGCGGCCGAGAGCTCCGCAAGCACCGCGTGATTGAGTTCGGCGATACGCTGGCTTCTCTCCGGGAGTGGCAGGGTACGATTGATGAAGTGCTCGCCCAGATGGCTCAGGATGGTGGTGGCCATGGGACGCATCAGTTCCAGCAGTTCGAGCCGGCGGGCCGGAGGCAGGCGGGTGTCGTTCAGGCACTTCAGTCCTTCGAAGAACTGCCGGGTGGTGTCACCCATGCTGCCCACGGGCAGTTCATCCAGCCAACGCCTGAGCTGGCGAGGCCGGGTTGGAAAGCCTTCCTGACGCGAGGTCTTGCGGCCTGGCAGTCTGAACCACATCCCCTGGGTCTCTCTGGTTTGCCCCCGTGCGGGCGGAACGGTGGATCATCGGGAAAAGTGTGATCCAGTTCACTATTCTACATCAGCTCTTCGGATGTTCAGTGACGTTATGCGACCGGCGGCGCCATTTCCAGTCACCGGCGTCTTGCTGTCGGCCCCGGGGACTTCACGCACCAGGCGCGGCACCAGATAGCCCGGCGTCATGGCCGAAAGTTTCCGGTGAATCCTCGCGGCACGCTCGTCGGACACCCGAAAATGGGCGGCGCCCCGCACGGGGTCCAGCTGGTGCAGGTAGTAGGGGAGCACACCGGCCTCGAACAACACCCCGCTCAGGTCCACGAGATCTTCCACCCGGTCGTTCACACCGCGCAGCAGTACCGACTGGTTGAGCAGTTGCACACCCGCGTTGCGCAGCCGCGCGAGCGCAGCCCTGACCGGGCCGTGGATCTCCCGGGCATGGTTGGCGTGGATTACCATGGCGGTGGCGAGGCGCCCCGGACGAAGCCAGGCCAGGAGCGGATCGTCGACCCGCTCGGGCAGTACCACCGGCGTGCGGCTGTGCACCCTGAGCCGCCGCACATGGGGGATATCGGCAAGCGCCCGGACCAGGTCGGCCAGTCGCTCATCACTCAGTGACAGAGGATCACCGCCGCTCAGGATCACCTCCGAGATATCGGAGTGCGCGGCGACGTACTCGAGGGCAGGGCGCCATTGCGCCCGGGCGGGGTTGGCATCCGCATAGGGGAAATGACGCCGGAAACAGTACCGGCAGTGCACGGCGCAGGCCCCCGTGGTGACCAGCAGTACACGGCCGGCATACTTGTGCAGCAGTCCGGGCACCTTCATGGCCTCGTGGTCACCTACCGGGTCGTCCGTGAAGCCCGGGGCGTCCCGGCACTCTGCATCCAGGGGCAGTACCTGGCGCAGCAGGGGATCATCCGGATCGCCCGGGCGCATGCGTGCCACGTAGCCTTCGGGGACGCGGAGGCCGAACTGGCGGGCGGCACGGCGGGCGGCGGGCAGCAGGCCGGGGTCCAGGCCCAGGCGCCCGATGAGCACCGCCGGGTCGGTGATGGCCGCGGACTGCAGCCGCTGCCACGGCGCCGCCTGTCGTGATTCCGGCGATCGGGTTATCATGTGCCGCCTTCGGCTTTCAAGTTTCATACGTATCCGGGTCCGGGTCCAACGATCCCGCACGGTTTCCCTGTTCAGACCAAAGAGAAGCAGTCAAATGGCGTACAACACCAGCGAATTCAAGAGCGGCCTGAAGATTCTCATGGACGGTGACCCCTATGTCATTGTCGAGAACGAGTTCGTCAAGCCTGGCAAGGGCCAGGCCTTCAACCGGGTCAAGGTCCGCAACCTCAAGACCGGCCGCGTGCTGGACAAGACCTTCAAATCGGGGGAATCCGTCGAGAGCGCCGACGTGGTGGACACGGAGATGCAGTACCTCTACACCGACGGTGAATTCTGGCATTTCATGGTACCAGATACCTTCGAGCAGCACGCCGCCGGGGAGCCCGCCGTGGCCGATGCCATCAAGTGGCTCAAGGAACAGGACATGTGCACGGTGACACTCTGGAACGGTGTGCCCCTGGCGGTCAGTCCGCCCAACTTCGTGGAACTGACCATCACCCAATGCGATCCGGGCGTGCGCGGAGACACCGCGCAGGGCGGCACCAAGCCCGCCACCCTGGAGACGGGCGCGGTGGTCAAGGTACCCCTGTTCGTGGAGGAGGGGGAGACGATCCGCGTGGATACCCGCACCGGCGAATACGTTTCCCGGGTCTGACCCGGCCCCTCGTGCCCGGGAGCTGGCGTCCCACCGCATCGTCTGCCGTGCTGCGCGCCCGGGCCGACATGCTGGCCGGGGTCCGGGCCTTCTTCGCGGCCCGGCATGTGCTCGAGGTGGAGACGCCCATGCTGTCCCCCGCCGGCGCCACGGATCCGGCGCTGGAAAGCCTCGGGGTCAGCACGTTCACCCCCCCGCGGTTCCTGCACACCTCTCCGGAGTTTCCCATGAAGCGCCTGCTGGCGGCGGGCAGCGGCGATATCTACCAGATCGCCCGGGTGTTTCGCGCCGGCGAGGCGGGCCGTTATCACAACCCGGAATTCACCCTGCTGGAATGGTATCGCACGGGTTTCGATGCCCGCCGGCTCATGGACGAGGTGGAGTCCCTGGTGCGCACACTGGCCGGCGCCACCGACCCCGGCGCCGGCATGCGCCTGAGCTATGCGGAGGCCTTTCGCCGCCATGCGGGCCTTGACCCGATGTGCGCCGATGAGGAGGAACTCGCCGATTGTGCGGCGGATCATGACATCGATCTCACCGGGGTCCTGGACCGCGACGGTTGGCTCGATCTGCTCATGAGCGAGGTGGTGGCACCCGCCTTTCCGGCCGGACGGCTCACCTTTGTGCACGACTACCCGGCTTCTCAGGCGGCCCTGGCCAGGCTGCGCCCCCGCGATCCGACCGTGGCCGAGCGTTTCGAACTGTACTGGGGGAGCCTGGAACTGGCCAACGGATTTCACGAGCTCGTTGACGCTCGGGAACAGGCCCGGCGTTTCGAGCAGGATCTCGCCTCACGCAAGGCCCGGGGTCTGGTGCCCATGCCCGTGGACGTCCGGCTTCTGGCGGCCCTGGAATCGGGCCTGCCCGACTGTTCCGGCGTGGCGCTCGGCGTGGACCGGCTGCTCATGTGCCTGACCGGACGTACGCACATCCGGGAGGTGCTGGCGTTTCCGTGGGAGCGGGCGTAGCGGAAGGATGAATCAAGGGGTCAGAGTTGTTGAAGTTCGCTTCAACAACTCTGACCCCTTGATTCATCCTTCACCCTTCAAACTTCCCAAGCCTTTCCCCCACCTTCACCCTCACCCCCGGTGCCAGATCCTCACGCCAAGCAAAGGGAATGTCGGGCAGCAGCAGGATCACCGTGGAGCCCAGGTTGAAACGGCCCATCTCGGCGCCGCGCTCGAGCCGTAACGCGCGATCCCCGTAGTCCGTGACCGTCAGATCGCCGCGGGGCGGGGTGACCTCGCCGGTCCAGACCAGTTCGATGCTGCCCACGTTGATGGCGCCCACCATGATCGAGGCGAGCGGGCCGCGGTCCGTGTCAAACAGGCAGGCCACGCGCTCGTTGCGGGCGAACAGGTTCGGGATGGTACGCACCGTGTGGGGGGCCACGGAGAACAGGCGCCCGGGGATGTAAACGGTCTCGCGCAACAGCCCGGCGGCGGGCATGTGCACCCGGTGATAGTCCCGGGGCGAGAGATACAGGGTGATGAAGTGCCCGTCCCGGAACGGGGCGGCCCGCCGCCCGTCACCGCCCAGCAGGGTCTCGACACTGTAGTCGTGGCCCTTGGCCTGGATGATGCGGCCGTGGGTGATGCGCCCCAGGGCACTGACAGTGCTGTCCGCGGGGCTCGGCAGGGCGCCGGGATCGGCATCCAGCGGCCGTGCATCGGGCCGCAGGGCGCGGGTGAAGAAGGCGTTGAAGCTGGCATAGGCCTCGGGCCGGGGTTCGGCCGCCTCTCCCATGTCCACGCCGTAACGGCGGATGAACCAGCGCACCAGGGGGTCCTTGAGCCGTGTTTCCATGCGCGCCATGGCATGCACGGCACGGGACACGGTGTGATGGGGCAGGGCATAGAGCGGCAGGGACTTGAGCAGGTCAAGCCACCGGGGCGGTGTGGCGCCCGGCATCTCAGCCCCGTTCGAAACGCTTGCGGATCAGCAGGAAATCCGAGGCCAGGGTGTCCACCTGGTGGGGTGCGCTGAGCACCGCCTGGAGCTGCCCCTGCGGGTTGATCAGCAGAATCGACGCGGAATGGTCCACCAGGTAGTTGTCCGGATCCCGGGGGTCCTCGGCCTTGCGATGCAGAATCCCCAAGGCGCGGGTGAACGGGGTCAGCCGTTCCATGGGCGCGGTGACGCCCATGAAGTCGGCATTGAAGTAGCCCACGTATTCCTTGATCGCCTCGGGTGTATCACGTTCCGGATCCACGGAGACGAACACGACGTTGGGACTGCCGGCCCGCGGCTCCACGCGCTGGATCTCCTCCACGGCGCTGCCCAGCAGGGCCATGGTGAGCGGGCAGATATCGGGACAGTAGGTATAGCCGAAGAACAGGAAGCTCCACCGGTCTTCCAGGGACGCGCGGGTGAACGGCTCGCCCTGCATGTCGATGAGTTCGAAGTCCGGCAGTACGCGCGGTTCCGGGAGCCAGGTGCCGCCGTCCAGCGACAGGGGCCCGGCCCCGCCGGCGTCGCGCTGCGACATGCCCGCGCCGATGCCGATGGCCATGGCCACGGCGCCGGCGAGCAACAACAGCAGGATCTGCAGGGTTCGATTGTGAAGCATCCGGGCCATCGGCGTATTATTCCACATCTTTCACGTCGACGGCACAGACCATGCAGCCATCCCCCTTGCCCCAGGGCCTGGAAACCATTCGCGATTTCATCCGCTGGGGTGCCAGCCGCTTCAACGAGGCAGGCCTCACGTATGCCCACGGCACGGACAACGCCCTGGATGAGGCGGCCTGGCTGGTGCTGCACGCGCTGCACCTGGACCATGATTTGCCCCCCGCATACCTGGATGCCCGCCTGTCCCGGGAGGAGCGTGCCCGGGTGACCGACCTGCTGGTGCAACGGGTCAATACCCGCAAGCCGGCCGCCTACCTGACCCGGGAGGCCTGGTTCGCGGGGCTTTCGTTCTACGTGGACGAGCGGGTGCTGGTGCCCCGTTCCCCCATCGCTGAACTGATCGGGCAGGGGTTTTCGCCCTGGATCGATCCGGTGCGCGTGGGCCGGGTGCTGGATCTGTGCACCGGCAGCGGCTGTATCGGTATTGCCTGCGCCCATGCCTTTCCCGAGGCCCGGGTGGATCTGAGTGATATTTCCCCGGCTGCCCTGGCCGTCGCCCGGGAGAACATCCGTCGCCACGGAATGGAGGACCGGGTCCGTGCCCTGCGCTCCGACCTGTTCGACAGGATCGGGCCGGAACGCTACGACCTGATCGTCAGCAATCCGCCCTATGTGGACGCCGGCGATATGGCCGCGCTGGCGGCGGAGTTTCGTCATGAGCCTTCCCTGGGCCTGGCCTCCGGGGAGGACGGGCTCGAGGCCACCCTGCGTATCCTGCGGGATGCCCCGTCACACCTGGCGCCCGGCGGCATCCTGGTGGTGGAGGTGGGCAACAGCCAGGCGGCCCTCATGGCGCGGTTTCCCGATGCCCCTTTCACCTGGCTCGAGTTCGAGCATGGCGGGGAGGGGGTGTTTGTGGTGGGTGCCGAGGAGCTTTTTGAAAGGATGAAGGCGGAAGGATGAAGGTTGAATGAAAACACTCCACCCGGGTCCTTCGCCATGCGCGGGGTTCCGGGGGTAGACTTGTTGCATCCTTCACAGCGTCCCCTTTAATCCCTAGTATTGATCTCGGTCATCCCTGCCCCTTCCGGGGCGGACTAGAGTTCAAGCATATTCATCAGCGGGTGTTACCGATTCTGCCATGACCACCACGACCCCCATCCCCCAGAACGTGGAATTCGATGCCGACCTGATCCGCCGCTACGACATGGCGGGGCCCCGCTATACCTCCTACCCCACGGCGGTGCAGTTCCATGAGGGCTTTGCGGCCGACGATTACCGGGCGCAGGCGCTGGCAAGCAACGTCTCGGGACGACCCCTGTCCCTGTACGTGCACATCCCGTTCTGCGACACGGTCTGCTACTACTGCGCCTGCAACAAGATCGTCACCAAGGACCGCAGCCGGGCACGGCCCTACCTGGACCGGCTGCTGCGCGAGATGGAGATGCAGGCGTCGCTGTTCAATGCCGACCGCCCCGTGGACCAGCTGCACCTGGGCGGTGGTACGCCCACGTTCATCGCCCACGACGAGATGGCGGAGCTGATGACCGGAATCGCCACGCATTTCGGCGGGTTGCAGGAGGATGCGGGGGAATACGGCATCGAGATCGATCCCCGGGAGGTGGGGAACGACACGCTGTCCCTGTTGCGGCGCCTCGGGTTCAATCGCCTGAGCCTGGGTGTGCAGGACTTCGATCCGCGGGTGCAGCAGGCGGTGAATCGTATCCAGCCGGCCGCGCAGACCCTTGCGGTGCTGCAGGAGGCCCGGCAGGTGGGGTTCCGGTCCATCAACGTGGACCTGATCTACGGTCTGCCGCTGCAGACCCGGGCCAGCTTCGCCGCGACCGTGGAGCGCATCATCGAGGCCGCGCCCGACCGGATATCCGTGTTCAACTATGCGCATCTGCCGGAGCGCTTCAAGCCCCAGCGTCGCATCAACGAGCAGGACCTGCCCGAGCCGGCGGAGCGCCTCGCCATCCTCCAGCAGACCATTGCCCAGCTCATCGAGGCCGGTTACCTGTACATCGGCATGGATCACTTTGCCCGCCCCGACGATGAATTGGCCATGGCCCAGCGCGAGGGCACGCTGTATCGCAATTTCCAGGGCTACTCCACCCACGCGGATTGCGACGTGATCGGGCTGGGCGTGACCAGCATCGGCATGGTGCAGGACTGCTACGCGCAGAACCGCCACGATCTGGACAGTTACTACGGACGCATCGATGCGGGTGAACTGGCGGTATTCCGGGGCGTGCGCCTGGATGCGGACGACCGGTTGCGCCGCGATGTGATCACCGCGCTCATCTGCCATTTCCGCCTGGACTTCGCCGCCGTGGAGGCACGGCACAGCGTGGTGTTCGCCGATTACTTTGCCGGAGAACTGAAGGCGCTTCAGCCCATGCAGGCCGATGGCCTCCTGAACGTGGACGCGGACGGCATCACGGTAACACCCAGGGGCCGCCTCCTGATCCGCAACATCTGCATGGTGTTCGACCGCTACATCCGCGAGGCGGCGGTGGTGCGGCACTCGAAGGTCATTTGAGGAAACACGGAGATCGAAATTCGAAGTTCAAGGTTCAAGGTTCAAGGTTCAAGGTTCAAGGTTCAAAGTTCAAAGTTCAAAGTTCAAAGTTCAAAGTTCAAAGGATATTACGGTGCTGACCCGTTGAACTTTGAACCTTGAACTTTGAACTTTGAATTGCCCCCCTTACTCCTCCTTCTTCCCCCGCAGCAGCGCCAGGTTGCGTACCGCCAGAAACACCTCCCGCAGGAAGGCGATCAGTGCGCCGATCAGTGAGAGCATGGCGCCGACGAACAGGGCGCCCACGATCTCGGGCATGTCCAGGGCCAGGAAGTGATCCAGGAAGGCGAACACGATGAGCAGGCATACCAGCAGGCCCGACAGGGTGGCCAGCGCGATGCCCGTGTACGCGAGACGCGCGCGTTTGCGAAGCGTGTCCAGTTCACGGTAGGCGGCGGCGCGGGTAGCGTGGTCGCCCAGGGTCTGTATTCCGGATTCCAGGTGGCGGCTCCGGTCCACCACCCGGGCCAGCCGGCTGGCGAAGGCGTTGATGAAAGCGCCGATGCCCGCCAGCAGGAATACCGGAGCCACCGCGAGCTGAATCACCTGGGAGATGTCGGTGGGCCCGGATTCCATGAACAGGGGCATGGCGGCGATCCCGCGCAGTGAGGGGGTGTCGGCACATGTTAGCGGGTGGGCGTCCACAAATGAATGCCGAGCCGGCATTCACGAGCGCGAATCGCAATGGACGCGAAGGTCCGCGCCATGGAGATGTTTCCCGCATCCAGTGCAGTCCGGCGCCTGATCCTCAATCCCGTTCCTGCATGAGTCTCTCGAACACCGCGATCACTTCCGGGTCCATCCACTCGATGGCCCCGAACAGGGCGTAGCGGATTTCGCCGCCGCGGCCGATCACGTAACTGGTGGGATAGGCCAGCACGTTCCAGTCGCGCAGCGCCCGGCCGGCAGGATCCATGAGAATGGTGAAGTCCACGTTGATGCGCTCCAGGAACGCATGCACTGTCTCCTCGTCCTCACCGAGGTTCACCGCCAGGATGCGGAAGGGCCGTCCCTCCAGGCTGTCTTCCAGGCGCTGCATGGAGGGCATCTCATGCACACAGGGCGGGCACCAGCTGGCCCAGAAGTTGATGAGCACCACCTCGCCGCGGAACTCGTCCAGGTTGCGTATTTCGCCCCCCAGATCCGGCAGGACCAGCGGTGGGGCCTCTGGGTTGCCCCGGTAAGGCTCCAGGCGCCGCTCCTGCCGGGTGGGCGTGGCGGTGCGTGCCTCCCCCGCGAGTGCCGCGGCGGTGCGCCGGGATTCCAGGCCGTCCAGCATGCGCATGGCGGCGACCAGTTCCCCGGCGAGCTGCGGCTTGAAGGCCTCCTCCGCCTCCAGGGTGTTGCCACGGAAGAAGAACCGGTCCCGAAGCCGGGGCAGGGTGCGCACGTAGACGTGGCTGCCGCCTTCGCCCAGTTGGTCCGCCACAGGCTTGAGCAGCGGGTACTGCGGGGAGAGCAGGGGCTGGATGAGGTAGACAGGCAGGTTGGTGGCCCGGGCGATGGGCTGGAACTCCGGCGGTCGGTCATCCTCGGGGATGCCGATGTGCAGATAGGGGCTCATGAGGATCACCCCGCCCAGGCCCTCGCGCGCCGGCCCCTGCAGCTGCCATTCCCGAAGGCTGGCGAGCACCCAGGGCGCCGCCCGGTCGTTGCCGAATACATACAGCTGCTTGTCCGTGTCGGCGCGGGCGGTGTCGATGAGGCGACCGACCAGGTCCTCGGGAATGGCGTCAAGGCTGCTGGGCGTATTGGGCAGGAACCAGGCCGAGAACGGATCCGGCAGCCAGACCTCCACGTCCTGTTCGGCCAGGTATCGGGCCTGCTGGTGATGTCCGGGCAGCACACCGTGTTCCGAGGGCAGCCAGATGAGCAGGCGATCGCCGCCGGCCTCGTAGCGGTGAACGGGCACGTCGGTGCCGTCGTCCATGGTGAGCGGATGCTCGGCGGCGCCCAGGGGAGCGGCCAGCCACAGGCAGGCGAGCAGGGTCAGTCCCGTTTTCTTCATGTCCGGTCGTGTCGTGTGGAGGGTTGGAGGCCGTCGGCAGGCACCAGCAGGGTATGACGCCCAAAACGGCGCAAAATTCCCGCGGCGTGATTCAGGGCCCCGTGTCCGTCATCAGCAGCCGCTGGGCATTGCGCCACGCCAGGGCCTCCGCCAGCTCGGGGGGAAGCTGCCGAAGCCAGGCCCTGGTTTCGTCCACCAGTGCGTCGAACCGGCGCCAGCGGTTCACGCTGAAGGTATCCATCCCCACCATGAACCGGTCCGGGTGGCGTGCGAACAGGGCCGCCCATTCCGGGTCGAGCCGGCCATCGGGTGCAATGCGCTCGTTGCGCATGGACAGGTCCACGTAGAGATTGTCATAGCGATCCAGGTACAGGCCCAGGAAGAATGGCACGGGCACGGTGCCGGCATGGGCCCAGTGGATGGTCACCCCCGGCGCATGGTCGAACAGGCGCTCCACCACGCCGTGGTCCCCGTGCAGCAGCAGGATCAGCCCCCGGGACTCGGCCAGGCGCGCCATGTCGCGGATCACCGGGCTGTCGGCGTGTTCCGAGAACAGGTGAAACTCGCCGATGCCCCGCCAGTGGCCCCATTGCAGCAGGTCCTCGATCCAGGGGATCAGGTCCGGGTCCGAGTGGTAGGTATACCGGTCGTCCCGGCTGCGATAGGGCATGAGGTAGGGAATGATGCGGTCAGGGGCCGCCTCGTACAGGCGTTGGGTGGCCTCGTTGGGGCGGCTTGAGAACACCGCCCTGCGCACGTGGTTTCGGTCCAGCCTGGCGATGATCTCCTCGGGCGTGAACGCCGCCGCGGCACCGTCGGAATCCGGGCCGTTGTAGTGCAGGTGCGCATCGAAGATGGGCAGGTCTTCACCCGCGGCGGCGAGTATGGGCAGGAGGCACAGGATGAGCAGGGCGGTCGCGGTTCTCATGGCATGACAGGCTACCGGCTTGGCGGGCCCGGGGGAACCGGCGGCCGGGTCGTCCGGAAGCGCATACCTGCCGCGCCCAGCCACGGCGGGACCTGCTACAATGCGCGCCATGTCCGGCAATACCACAGGCAAGCTGTTCACCGTCACCAGCTTCGGCGAGAGCCACGGCCCCGCCATCGGCTGTATCGTCGACGGCTGCCCCCCGGGAATGGCCCTGTGCGAGGCGGATCTGCAGCCCGATCTTGAACGCCGACGCCCGGGGAAGTCGCGCCACACCACCCAGCGCCGGGAAACCGACCAGGTGCGCATCCTCTCCGGGGTGTTTGAAGGGGTGACCACCGGTACGCCCATCGCGCTGATCATCGACAACGTGGATCAGCGCTCCAAGGATTACGGCAAGATCGCCGACCGGTTCCGCCCCGGGCACGCGGACTACACCTACTTCAAAAAGTACGGCCTGCGGGACTATCGCGGCGGCGGGCGCAGTTCGGCGCGCGAGACCGCCATGCGCGTGGCCGCTGGCGCCATCGCCAAAAAGTATCTGCGCGAGCGCTACGGCGTGGAGATCCGCGGTTATCTGGCACAGCTTGGCCCCATCGTCATCGAGCGCCTGGACTGGGACGCGGTGGAGACCAATGCCTTCTTCTGTCCGGACGCGGACAAGGTGGCGGAGTTGGAGGCCTACATGGACGCACTGCGCAAGGAGGGCAACTCCGTGGGAGCCCGCATCAACGTGGTGGCCACCGGCGTCCCGCCCGGCTGGGGCGAACCGATCTTCAATCGACTGGACGCGGACATCGCCCACGCCATGATGGCCATCAACGCGGTCAAGGGCGTGGAGATCGGTGACGGATTCGCCAGCGTCGCGCAGAAGGGCACCGAGCACCGGGACGAGATCACCCCGGAAGGGTTCCTGTCCAATCATGCGGGCGGCACCCTGGGCGGCATCTCCAGCGGCCAGGACATCCGCGTATCCATCGCCCTGAAGCCCACGTCCAGCATCCGCCTGCCGGGGCGCACGGTGGACATCAGGGGTGAACCGGCGGAAGTGGTGACCACCGGCCGTCACGATCCCTGCGTGGGCATCCGCGCCACCCCCATCGCCGAGGCCGCGCTGGCCACGGTGCTCATGGACCACGCGCTGCGCCACCGGGCCCAGTGCGGAGATGTGAGTACGGAGATGCCGGATGTTCCGGCGCACCCCGCGGGCGGTGAGACGTAAGGAGCGAGGCGTTAAGGGCAGAATGGATACGGCGCCGCACTGATCCCGTTCCGCGTCTCCCCCTTCACACCTCTCGCCCTTCACCTTCGCGCATACCTTCGCGTCCCTGGCGGTTCGCTTTTCAAAGATACAAGAATGTCCACCACTCCCTACTGGAAACTCTCCGGTTTCTATTTCTTCTACTTCGCGAGCATCGGCGCGTTCGTGCCGTACTGGGGTCTGTACCTGCGGGGTGAGGGCTTCACGCCGGGGCAGATCGGTGAACTCATGGCCATCATCATGGCCACCAAGATCATCGCGCCCAACGTGTGGGGGTGGCTGGCGGACCGGACCGGACAGCGCACGCGCATCATCCGGCTCGCGGCGCTGCTGGCCCTGGTGACGTTCTCCGGGGTCACGCTTTACACGGGCTACTGGTGGATCGCGGCCGTCATGGCCCTGTTCAGCTTCTTCTGGAACGCGGCGCTGCCCCAGTTCGAGGCGCTCACCATGAACCGCCTGGGCGGACGGACACATCGTTATGCCCATATCCGGCTGTGGGGTTCCATCGGCTTCATCGCCTCGGTGGCATTGCTGGGGCCGCTGTTCGAGCGGGTCGACGTGGGAATCCTGCCATGGATCGTGCTGGTCATGCTGGGCGCGCTCTGGGCGAGCACCCTGACCGTCTCCGACGACCCCCTGGTCACCCACGCCCGCGATGCTTCATCGTCCCTGTTGGCCACGCTTCGCCGCCCCGAGGTGCTGGCCCTGCTGGTGGCCTGCTTCATGATGCAGGCCAGCCACGGCCCCTACTACGCGTTCTTCACCATCTACCTGGAGGACAACGGCTACTCCCGCACCATGGCAGGCCAGCTCTGGGCACTGGGCGTGCTGGCGGAAGTGGCGGTCTTCGTGATGATGCACCGCTGGCTGCCGTACTTCGGCGCATGGCGCCTGCTGCTGGTGGCGATCGGGGTGACCGCGGTGCGCTGGTGGCTGCTGGCGAGCCTGCCGCAGGTCCTTCCGGTCATGCTGCTCACACAGGTCATGCACGCGGCCAGCTACGGGCTCTATCATGCCGCCGCCATCTCCCTGATCCACGAGTACTTCCCGGGCCGTCTGCAGGGCCGCGGGCAGGCCCTGTATTCGTCCCTGAGCTTCGGGCTCGGCGGGGCGATGGGCAGCCTCGCCAGCGGATACGTGTGGGGCGGTGTCGGCCCGGCCTGGGTCTATTTCATGGCCTCCGGTCTGGCCACGGCGGGCCTGGCAGCCGCCTGGTTCGGCATGCGGGCCGCCCGGGGAGGCGTTGCAGTGGACCGCTGATCGATACCCGCACCGATGCGGGCGCCGGTTGGGCAGAGGTTGCATGCATCGCGTTCCCCGGCCTATATTGTCGTGAAGCAGTCAGTGCTGTTTTCATGCCGCCCACGGCAGGGTGGTAGCCCGACAGGTCAGGGAGGACCTCATGAAGCCACTGGACGGTGTTTCGCGCGGCGCTGCGTTTCTTCTCTTCCTCGTGTTGACAGTGTCGGTCCTCTCCGGGCCGGCCTTCGCATTCCCCCCCAGTTCGGAACCCTGCATCGAAAACGGTGGCACGGCGTTGTGCTCGGCACCCGTCATCGGGGCGCGGGGATACGATCTTTGCGATGAATATCCCCCTTACATGACACGCATTGCCCTGGCCTGCCGGGTGTTCTACGACGGCACATGGGTTACAGGCATCTCGCCGGGTCCGACGTGCAGGGATCAGACCAGACCCATCCGGGATGAGGCGGAACTCGAACCCAGGGCCGAGGAGTTTGCGCGTCTTGCAAACGGTCACGGAGATTGCGGCTCGACGCATCTGACCTGGAGCGACTGGTTGTCGCCGGGGGAACACCTGGAATCGTCTTTCTGCTGGTCTGGAGAGCCCGAGTACGTCAACGGCGTGAACGTGTACAATCTCGGCCGCTTCGAGATCTCGGGGATCGGTTATGACCGCCACAGTGAGACCTGCAGCCGGCCCTGGAGCGAGCGTATCATCGCCCGCATGCAGCGCCCGGTGTCCTGCCCCGCGGGATATCGCCAGCGCAGCGTGGACGGCGAGGTGGAGTGCTACCGGCTCCCGGAACCCTGTGATTCGGATGTGCCTGCCCAGGTGGGCAATCCGGTCCTGGTCACCAGCGGCTCGAAGCTCCTGGATCAGCAGGATTACGCAGGCAGTGGTCCCGGGGCATTGCGCGTGGATCGTCACTACCGAAGCTTCGGTTTCTTCCTGCCCATCGGACGGGAACTTGAGGCGCCCCGGGGTTTCGGGCGCTTGTGGCGGTTCAACTACGACCGTCGGCTGTGGTTGATGCCGGACAGTCCCCGGGTGATGGCGGTGCTTCAGACCCCTCGCGGCGAGGTGCTGCAGTTCGATCACGACGGCCGCCAACTGCACGGCCGGGGTGATGAGGTGCGTCTGCGCCACGTCACGCACCCGGAACTGGTCAGTGCATGGCGCCACGACACCTCCGGCGGAGAGCGGGAGTACTACGATGGCGAGGGGCGGCTGCGATTCCTGGTTCTCGCCTCATCGGGCATCATCCACACCCTGGACTACGACGCTTCCGGTCGGCTCGAAGAGGTGCGCGATCCTTTCGGCCGCAGCCTGCGTTTCCTGTACGAAGGGGGGCCGCTGATTCGTGCCATGGTGGACCCCGCGGGCCAGCACTACCGCTATGAGTACGATGATGCCGGCAACCTCATATCGGTTCAGTACCCGGACGAGATCACCACCCGGTATCTTTATGATGAACCCGACCTGATCCTGGGCGCCCGGGGACGTGGCCTGTTGACCGGCGTGGTGGATGGCGGCGGCGTACGCAGCGCCTCGTATCAATACGACGGCGCCGGGCGTGTCGTGTTGAGCGAAGGCGCCGACGGGGTGGGGCGAACCGAACTGACCTATTCGACACGACGAACGGGCCCGCGATGGGTCAGGGATGCCTCGGGCACCGAGCTGCGATACGAGCGGACGCTCGTCAACGGACAGTGGCGCATCGGAAGCATCACCCGTACCTGTCCGGACTGCGCTTTCGGCGAGGTACGTCACTTCGAGTACGACGCCCGGGGGCGCCTCGTCGCGCAGACCGGCTGGGACGGGGTTCGTACCGAGTACACCCGGGATCATCGCGGCCGGATCAGTGAACGGCGCGAGGCTGCCGGTCGTGCGGAGGAGCGACTCACGACCATCCGATGGCATTCCGATCTGCCCCTGCCCGCAGGCCGGATCCGCGGGGCGCTTGCCACCGACTACGCCTACGACCCCATGGGGCGTCTGGTATCCCGCCGCGAGACCGATCTGGACACCGGGGAATCCCGGGAATGGACCTGGACCTACACGGCGGACGGTCTGCTCCTCGGAACCGGCGAGCCCGGTCCCGGTGGTGCGGTCACCACGCTGCGTACCTATGATCCCGCCGGGAACCTGAGCAGTGTGCAGAATGCCCTGGGTCATATCCATTACTACCAGGACCACGACGCCCACGGTAATCCGCGGCGCATCATCGACCCCAACGGCGTCACCACCGTGCTTGAGTACGACGTGCGACAGCGTCTGATCCGCCGCACCGAAGGCACGCGCACCACCTGGTTCAGCTACGACGCGTCAGGCAACCTGCGGCGCATCACCTACCCGGACGGGACTTACCTGGAGCATCACTACGACGCGGCCCATCGAATTGTCGGCGTCACCGACAGCCTCGGCAATCACCACCGCTATACCCTCGATGCAGCGGGCAACCGCCTCAGCGAGGAGCTCCTCGATCCCGAGGGAAACCTGGTGGCATTGCGCCGCCAGACATTCGATTCCCTGAACCGGCTGCGCCAGTCGCTGGGCGCTCTCGATCAGGTCACCGCGTTCTCCTATGATCTTGGGAACAATCTCGTGGCAAGCATTGATCCGTTGCAGCGCGAGACCCGCCATGCCCATGATGCCCTCAATCGCCTGATAGAAACGGTGGACCCCGCCGGCGGGCGCACGGTGCTTGGCTACGACAGTGCCGATCGCATGACCCGGCTGGTGGATTCTCGCGGCGTCACTACCACTTATGCTTACAACGCGTTCGGTGATCTGCTGGAAGAGGTCAGCCCCGATGGCGGCACCCGGACCTTCACCTATGATGGGGCCGGCAATCGCCTCACCGAGACGGATGCACGGGGCGTCACCCGTACGTTCAGCCACGACGCCCTCAACCGGCTGACCGCGATCCGCTACCCCGATCCCGCTGAGGACATCCGGTTCATCTACGACCAAGGTGCGTACGGAATCGGCCGCCTTAGCGTGATCGAGGACGCATCCGGGCGGACCGCTTACACCTACAATGCCCACGGCGATGTGATCGCCGAGGTGCGCGAATACGACGGCCTGCGTTTCGAGACCCGCTATGACTACGATCTTCATGGCCGCCTTGGCGCGGTCCACTATCCGGGCGGAGCCACCCTGCGATTCACCCACGACGCCGGCGGGCGGGTGTCCCGTCTGACGTTGGAAACCGACCTCGGCACATTCGTCCTTGGTGAGGGTCTCACCTATAGCGCCACCGGCGCGGTGACGGCCCTGCGGCTTGGCAACGGCATCCGGGTCGAGCATGACCATGACATGGATCAGCGTCTCCAGGCCGCGCGCGCTCTGCCGGTCCAGGATCTGGATCCGGCCTATGACGCCGTGGGTAACATTACTGCACTGACCGATCTGCTTGACGCCACGCGCTCCCAGGCCTTCGACTATGATGTTTTGGATCGTCTCGTCTCCGCCGTGGGGCGTTACGGGTACCGGGACTACGCGTACGACGCGGTGGGCAACCGGCTTCTGCGCGAAAGCGATGAAGGCGAGGAGCATTACGCCTATGCTGCCGACAGCAACCGCCTTCTCAGCCTGAGCGGCGGCCCGGCCCCGCGCCAGTACGCATACGACGCCAACGGCAACACGCTGGATGACGGGAGGTTCCAGTACAGCTACAACCAAGCCAACCGCCTCGCGCGGGTGCATCGATCGGGCGGTGAGGTGGCCCGATACACCCACAACGCCCTGGGTCAGCGCACCCGCAAGACCCTGCCGGGCGGCGCGGACCCGGATGACGAGCGGGCGCAGGCCGAGCGGAAGTTGACTCACCACGAGGCCGAGCTCGAGCGCCTGGAGGCTCTCGCCCGAGCGTATGAGCTTGCCGCCGTGCAAGCCGAGGATCAGGCAGAGACGCTGCTCGCTGAGGTGGCTGCGGCACGTCGCGAGGCCGGGCGTCTCGCCCATCGGGCCTCCACCCGGGCCCGCTTGGCCGATTCGCTGGAGGCGCGTGCCGATCAGCTCAACGAACAGGCCGCGGCCCGGCTGCGGGCGCAGGCCGCCCAGGCCCGCGCCGAATCCGACCGCCTTGATGCGAGTGCCGAGGAGGCCCTGGCACGAGCCGAAGCCGCCGAACAGCAGGCCGACGCGCTTATGACCGAGGCAGATGACCAGCGGGCGCTGGCCGAGGCCGCCCGGGAGGAAGCCCGCCACCATGAAGAGCAGGTGGCCTACTGGCGCGAGCTGTTGGCCGGGCTGGATTCAGAGGCCGGCACCCTCGTCGAGCAGCACCGCTACTTCATCCATGACGTCAACGGACAGCTCATCGGCGAATACGGACAGGATGGCCGGGTGGTGCGCGAGTACATCTACCTGCAGGGCGTGCCGTTTGCCATGCTGCATGGGGGCGAGGTGTACTTCTACCACACCGATCACCTGGGCACGCCAAGGCGGATGACGGATATCGAACAGCGCGTCGTATGGGACGCGGTGCAGAGCCCGTTCGGGACGGTGATCCTGAAAGTGGAGGAGATCGGAAATCCGTTGCGGTTTCCGGGGCAGTATTTTGATGGGGAGACGGGGCTGCATTACAACTACTTCAGGGACTATGACCCGGCCATCGGGCGGTATGTGCAGAGTGATCCGATTGGGCTTGCGGGTGGCTTGAATGGTTATGTTTATGCTTTGGGAAATCCATTACGTTGGTATGACTCAAATGGCCTGCGGCCAAACTGCAACGGTTGGTGGCAGTATGTAGGATTTAATCCCCAGCTTCCTCGTGTGCTGCGCTTATGCACTTGCTATTGGCTATGCCGGGACTGCGATTACCCAGTAGCGTGGAGCGGGATCAAGGAGTCTTTGCCTTCTACAACAGGGCAACTATATTTTGATCCAACTGTAAGGGGTCCTGCGGCAGGCGATATCGAAGCAGGAAATGCTTGCCTTTGTTACAGAAAGCCTGGTCCAGAGATGGAATGTAATGATGGGGGCTGCGATCAGTGATGTATCGTTTTTCGGGCATAGTTGGTATCGCATTGATCATCGTTTCATGTGCTTGTACACACGCAATGCCTGCCGAGAGAGAACTTTTGATCGTCAAAGGAGCAGAGAATATAGAGGAATATCAATTCGACGGTGGTGACCGTTTGCAAGTTACTTACTGGCTTATTCTCGAATATCCGGACCTTGCGATTGGTGAGTCTCAGTGGAAGGAGTTGAAGAAACGTGGCTGGTTGAGATGCACAGTAGAGAAACGAGGGTGGGATACCTTCCCGGATCTAGCCTCTGGAGATGGTCGCATGGTGCATCGTCATGTTAGTCATTGGGCGAAGGATGATCGACTCATAACGATCTCTCTAAGCTATTACTCTGTTCTCCGAGAGCCATCCAGGCTTATTGAGCCTGACAACAGGGTACAGCATGTGTTGATCCTGTTTGAGTCCTACAGCGACATCAGTATTATTGAGGGCCGTCTAGGAATCTCTTGTCCCTGAGAAGCCTCTGGTTGTACAAGTGTGTGTACAAGTTTGGTAATTACCCGACACACGGGGCCTCCGGCATCTGATCAGCCCGCCGCCTCCTCCGCGTTCGATTCCGCTTGATCGGGCAAACATCGTCCGGACGCTCTCTGGTCTATGGGGCAAGGGGACCGTCGTCAAGTCGTTTTTCCTGGGACTCTGTCCCGGGATCGGACTGGCCTGCTCCTCGCTTCTGCCTGACGACGCTGTCATGGCCACCGGCCGGGGTGGTCTTTACTTCGAATTTCCCTATAATTCGGCCCTGATCCGGCGCGGTCTGTCTTCGCCTTCTCAAATTCGCTGATCTTCTGGAGCCAAGAATGCGTTCTTCCTCCAAGGCCGCGCTGCGTGCCGCAATTGGTCCGGGCCTTTTGATGGCAGGGGCTGCGGTTGGTGTTTCTCACCTGGTGCAGGCAACCCGCAGCGGCGCCGAGTACGGGCTGCTGCTGATCCCAGTGGTGCTGCTGGCCTGCCTGATCAAGTATCCCTTCCTGGAGTTCGGTCCGCGCTATGCGGCGGCCACGGGCCACAATCTTCTGGTCGGGTATCGCCGCCTCGGACGGTGGGCGCTGTGGCTGTATGTCCTGGTCACCGTGGGCACGGTGTTTCCGATTCAGGCTGTCGTCACGCTGACCACCGCCGGGCTGTTTGCGCTGGTGTTCGATGTGGACATGTCGGTTACGCTGATCTCGGCGATGGTGCTGACCGCCTGTATCGTTTTTCTCATGATCGGGGCCTACAAGGGCCTGGACCTGGGCATGAAGATCATCATGGCGGCACTCAGTGTGTCCACCTTCGTCGCGGTGATGCTCGCTTTCCGGGAGGCGCCTGACTGGGGTGCGATCTCGGGCGTCGCGGAGTGGTCACGCCTGTGGTCGCTGGCCGGGCTTGGCTTCGTGCTGGCACTGCTCGGCTGGATGCCCATTCCGCTGGACGTGGCCGCGTGGCACTCCATCTGGACCCAGGAGCGTGCGCGCAGCACCGGTCACGCGCCCAGCGTGCGCGATGCCGTCTTCGATTTCCGTCTGGGCTATGCCGGGGCCACGGTGATTGCGGTCTTCTTCATTCTGCTCGGCGCCTTGCTGATGTACAGCGCGGGGGCCAGCTTCGCGACCGGGGCAGCCGCCTTCTCGGCGCAACTGGTCGACATGTATGCACAATCACTGGGGGAGTGGAGCCGGTCCCTTATCGCCGTCGCCGCCCTGACCACAATGTTCTCCACCACCCTGGCCGTCACCGATGCCTATCCGCGTGTGCTCGCCGCTCTGCTGGGCATGCTGCAGGATCACGGTGACGAGCCCCGGCAGGTCGATCCATCGCGCAAGGGCCGGCGTGATGTGGACTGGTGGGGCTACCGGATCGGTCTGCTGGTGATCGCGTCCGGCGCGCTGCTGCTGATCTGGTTTGCCGGCGCGCAGTTCACCCGCTTCGTGGATGTCGCCACCATCCTGTCGTTTCTCTCCGCCCCCATCCTCGCCTGGATTACCTTCCGGGTGGTGACTTCCCCGGATATGCCGGCCGAGGCGCGTCCGGGGCCCGGTCTGAGGGCGCTCGCCTGGGTCGGGTTCATCCTTCTGCTGGGCTTTTCCCTGGTCTGGGCCGCCTGGCGACTCTGGGCGTGATCGGGCGATGGGGGCCGCAGGGGTTCCGGGTCATGAGGCGCGCGTGACGCATCGAGTCCGCGGATCGCAGGGAGCGCAGCAGGTCCGTACGCGGAAGGCGTTACGTCATGTGCCCGGTGCGCCAGGGGGATCATTGTGATCGCCTTGCAGGCCATGCTGGGGCTCGGCGTGTTCGTCGGCATCGCCTGGCTGCTCAGCGAGCACAAGCGGCGTTTTCCATGGCGCGAGGTGCTCGCCGGTCTGGCGCTGCAGCTCGGCATCGCCGCCCTGCTGCTGGGCGTGCCCGCGGCCCGCCATCTGTTCCTCTGGGCCAATACGGCAGTGATCGCGCTGACCGACGCCACCCGGGCGGGGACCGCCTTCGTCTTTGGTTACATCGGCGGCGGCGAACCGCCCTTCCGCCCCGACGGGGCGGGCTCGAGCTTCGTGCTGGCGTTTCAGGCCCTGCCGCTCATCCTGGTGCTGAGCGCCCTCTCGGCGCTGCTGTTCTACTGGCGCGTTCTGCCGGTGCTGATTCGCGGCGCTTCCCTGGTGCTGCAGCGCGCCTTCGGTATCGGCGGGGCGCTCGGGGTGGGCACCGCGGCCAACGTGCTCCTGAGCATGGTGGAATCGCCCCTGGTGATCCGCCCCTATCTGAAAGAGATGAACCGCAGCGAGCTGTTCGCGCTGATGTCCGTGGGCATGGCAACCCTGGCCGGCACCATGCTGGTTCTTTACGCCAGCATCATCGGCACGGTGCTGGACGATGCCCTGGGCCATCTGATCGTGGCCTCCCTGATCAGCCTGCCGGCGGCCCTGCTGATTGCCACCGTGATGATTCCGCCGACGGCGCCTTCCACCGCGGGTGAACTGATGCCCGAACCCGAGCCGGTCACCAGCGCCATGGACGCGATCACGCGCGGCGCACTGCGCGGGCTGGAACTGCTGTTCCAGATCGTCGCGCTTCTGGTGGTGGTCATCGCTCTGGTCGCGCTGGTGAACGCCATGCTGGCCGCGCTGCCTGCGGTGGCCGGTGAGGCGCTCAGTCTGGAACGCATGCTCGGATGGGGATTCGCGCCGCTGGCGTGGCTGATGGGCATTCCCTGGGCGGAGGCCCATGTGGCCGGGTCGTTGCTCGGCGTGAAGACCATCCTCAACGAGATGGTTGCCTTCCTGCAGCTGGCCGAACTCGGCGAGGATGCCCTCTCCACGCGCAGTGAGGTCATTCTGATCTACGCCCTCGGCGGTTTTGCCAATCTCGGCAGCCTGGGGATCCTGATCGGCGGTCTCGGGGCCCTGGTGCCGGAGCGCCGCAGCGAGATCGTGGCCCTCGGCCTGCGTTCCATCGTTGCCGGCACCCTCGCCACGCTGATGACCGGGGCGGTCGTCGGCCTGCTCGGCTTCGCGTGAGCGGGATTAGTGACGCGTGGCGGGAATGGCGCAGCGCCATCGTGTCGAGATGACTGTTCATCGTGCGCAACGTGATGATGTGCATCTCCGTGATCGCGCCGGTGCGTCGGTCGGACGCGAAATCCCTTCATGATTGCCGGGTTTGCAACCGGCCCGGCTGACTGCTAAATAAACAGGATGAGGCCATCGTGGTCCCGGATTCCCGGGGCCGCCTCGTTTCTCCAGCGGGGTGTCAGCACCCTGGAGGCCCGGCGCCGTAGTTCTGTATGGTTGTCTGGCAGATCGAAAGCGGTGTCTCCCGCCCCTGATCGTGCGATCGGCCCCCGTTCCCGAGGAGGGCACGTGCCATGCGATATCTGATTCACCCCGTATGGGTCACATTGTTCCTGTTGCTTGCGTGGGCGCCCGCACAGTCCAGCACGGAGCGACTTGAGCCCGGCTTCGTGAATCCGGGATGGGTGGAACCGCCGGAGTGGTTCAGGGAGACCTTCCTGGATATCCGCGAGGACATCGACGACGCGGCGGCAGAGGGCCGCCGGCTGATGATCTATTTCTATCAGGACGGTTGCCCGTACTGCGAGCGCCTGATTCGCGACAACTTCGCGCAGCAGGATATCGTGGACAAGACCCGCAAGTACTTCGATGTCGTGTCCATCAACATGTGGGGCGCCCGGGAAGTGACCAACCTGGATGGCGAGGAGGTCACCGAGGCGGATTTCGCCCGCAGCGTGCGGGTGCAGTACACGCCCACGCTGCTCATGTTCGACGAATCCGGCGAGGTGGTGGCGCGCATCAACGGCTACTTCCCGCCCCATCGCTTCCGGGTGGCGCTGGACTACATCGGGGAGCGCAGGGAGAACGACATGACCTTCCCGGAATATCTTGCCAAGGTCGGCGAGGAACCGGCCTCGGGCAAGCTGCACGTGCGCGATGAATGGATGACGCCGCCCTTCGACCTCTCCGAGGTCATCAACGGCAGCGACCGTCCGTTGCTGGTGTTCTTCGAGCAGCAGCAATGCTCGGCCTGCGACGAGCTGCACACGGACATCCTGGTGCGTGAGGACAGCGAGGAACTGCTGCAGCAGTTCGACATCGCCCACGTGGATATCTGGTCCCGGGATACGCTGACCACCCCCTGGGGCGAGACCATGGAAGCCCGGGAATGGGCCCGCGACATGAACGTGATCTTTACGCCAACCATGGTGTTCATCCACCCGGAGGACGGCGAGGTGATCCGCACCGAGGGCTATTTCCGCACATTCCACGTGCAGGGAGTGATGCATTACGTGCTCAGCGGCGCGTACAGGGAACAGCCGGAGTTGCAGCGCTATCTCGATGCGCGTGCCTACGAGCTGCGCGACCAGGGCATCGAAGTCAATCTCATGGACTGACCGGATGGCTGCCGGGACACCGGCGTTCATCATGCGCCATCACGACAGGGCCAGCAGCTCCAGCATGGTCCGGGCGGCATTGGAGTGGGTGCGCTCCCGGTGTACCACGGTGCCGAGATGGCGCGCCGGCCTAAGGCCCGTGACGGGCAGGACGCGCAATGAATCGTCCAGAAGTGTTTCCGGCAGCAGGCTCCAGCCCATGCCGATCGAGACCAGCATCCGGATGGTTTCCAGATAGGTGGTTTCCACGATGCGCCGGGGTACGATGCCGTGCGTGCGCAATGCGGTGTCGATGATCTCCCGTGTGAATGTGCCCGGCGGCGGCAGGACCGCGTCATGATCGCTCAGGCAGCAGGCGCCTTCCGACGTCAGGGGATGGTCCCGGGCCGCCACAGGCAGCAACGGGTCCTCCCAGACGGTCCGTGTGCGCAACTGCGGGTGTTGCGCTTCCGGCAGGGTCACCACTGCCAGGTCCACATCACCGTGGGCCACCGCGTGACAGGCCTCCTCCGATTCCATGAAGCGGATGTCCAGATCCACCGCCGGATAGGTGCGGGTGAAGGCCTTTAGCACCGGTGGCAACCGGTGCAGGCCCACGTGATGGGAGGTGGCCAGCCAGAGCGGGCCAGCCACCTGGCCGCTCAGGTTGTCCAGGCTGCGGCGCGCCTCGTCCAACCCGGCCAGGATGTGGCGCGCCTGGGGCAGCAGGACCCGGCCCGCCTCGGTGAGGTTGACACGTCGCCCGATGCGGTCGAACAGGCGCTGGCCAAGCGTGTCCTCCAGGGCGGCGACGCGCTTGCTGACGGCTGGCTGCGTCAGGTGCAGGCGCTCCGCCGCCAGGGAGAAGGAGCGGCTTTCGGCCACGGCCAGGAAGGTGTGCAGGTGGTCCAGATCCATCATGCGCCCGGTTTATGAATTCCATTATGGAATCTAGCACATAAAAAACATGAATTTGAGTTATCTGATAGGCCGCCCTAGACTGCTTCCATCACCGTAAGCGGGAGTGCCTCGAATGACCGGCAAGACCCTCTATGACAAGCTGTGGGATGCCCACGTGGTGCGGTCCGAGGCGGACGGCACGGCGCTGCTCTATATCGACCGTCACCTGGTCCACGAGGTGACCTCGCCCCAGGCCTTCGAGGGCCTGCGCCTTGCCGGGCGCAAGCCCTGGCGCACGGATACCGTACTGGCGGTGCCGGATCACAATGTGCCCACCACCCATCGGGATCAGGGTATCAGCGACCCGGTGTCCCGTATCCAGGTGGAGACCCTGGACGCCAACGTGCACGAGTTCGGCATCACCTTCTTCCCCATGAACGACGTGCGCCAGGGCATCGTGCACGTGATCGGCCCGGAACAGGGCGCGACGCTGCCGGGCATGACCGTGGTGTGCGGTGATTCCCACACCTCCACCCACGGGGCCTTCGGCGCGCTTGCTTTCGGCATCGGCACCTCCGAGGTGGAGCATGTACTGGCCACCCAGTGCCTGCTGCAGAAGAAGATGAAGAACATGCTGGTGTCGGTGGACGGCAAGGCGGGCCCGGGCGTGACCGCCAAGGACATCGTGCTGGCCGTCATCGGCGAGATCGGCACCGCCGGTGGCACCGGCTACGCCATCGAATTCGGCGGCGAGGCCATCCGGACGCTGTCCATGGAGGGCCGCATGACCGTGTGCAACATGGCCATCGAGGCCGGCGCCCGGGCGGGCATGGTGGCGGTGGACGACACCACCATCGAGTACGTCAAGGGTCGGATCTACGCACCCAGCGGCGAATTGTGGGACAAGGCCGTGGCCGCGTGGCGCGAACTGCACAGTGACGCCGACGCCCGCTTTGACAGGGTGGTGCGCATCGACACCGCGTCCATCGCCCCCCAGGTGAGTTGGGGCACCTCGCCCGAGATGGTGGCGCCGGTGACCGGCCGGGTGCCGGATCCGGCCGAGGCCACGGACCCGGTGAAGGCGTCCGGCATGAAGCGGGCCCTGGAGTACATGGGGCTCGAGCCCAATACACCCATCGAGCAGATCTATATCGACAAGGTGTTCATCGGTTCGTGCACCAACTCGCGCATCGAGGATCTGCGCGCGGCCGCCGCCGTGGTGCGCGGGCGCCGCGTGGCGGAGAATGTGAAGCTCGCCATGGTGGTACCCGGCTCCGGGCTGGTGAAGCGGCAGGCCGAGGAGGAGGGGCTGGACAAGGTCTTCCTGGAGGCGGGTTTCGAGTGGCGCGAGCCGGGTTGCTCCATGTGCCTGGCGATGAACGCCGACCGGCTGGAGCCGGGGGAGCGGTGTGCCTCCACCTCCAACCGGAATTTTGAAGGGCGGCAGGGCCAGGGCGGGCGCACCCACCTGGTGAGCCCTGCCATGGCAGCCGTGGCGGCGGTGAGCGGTCATTTCGCGGATGTACGCACCGTGACCCCGTCCGGCGGCTGATCGTTGTCTCGTCAGTAAGGAGGACCGACATCATGCGCATGCTGATTGTGGTACTGGCTGTATTGATGCTCCTTGGCCTGAGTGGTTGCGAGAACATGAGGGGCCAGGGTGAGGGTGGCGAACCGGCTCGCGAAGCGCCTTCCGGCTACTGAGCGGGAGAGGTGAGACCTCAGGCGTGACGGACACGCTCCGTGCGCCTGAAGATTGCAGATGGGCTGACGGTCCGCGGGGCCGTGAAGGCCACGGGCCTGAACGTGCGGACTTCGGATGCAGGCAGATCCGGGTCAGCGTACAGACAAGCAGGAGAGATGATCTCATGAAACCCCTGACCACGGTCGATGGTGTCGTGTTGCCACTGGACCGCTCCAATGTGGACACCGATGCCATCATCCCGAAGCAGTACCTGAAGTCGGTCAAGCGCACCGGCTTCGGGCCGAACCTGTTCGACGACTGGCGTTACCTGGAGCCGGGCGAGCCCGGCATGGACCATTCCGGGCGCAAGCCGAACCCGGACTTCGTGCTCAACGACCCCCGCTACCGGGGTGCGGAGATCCTGCTGGCGCGCAAAAACTTCGGCTGCGGCTCGTCCCGGGAGCACGCAGTGTGGGCGCTCACCGACTTCGGCATCCGGGTGGTCATCGCGCCGAGCTTTGCCGACATCTTTTTCGGCAACAGCTTCAAGAACGGCCTGCTCCCGATCGTCCTGGACGAAGTCGTTGTGGACCGCCTGTTCGAAGAGGTGTCCGCCACGCCCGGTTACCGCCTCAAGGTGGACCTGGCCGCGCAGACGGTCACGACCCCGTCCGGCGAGGCGTTCGATTTCGAGGTGGGCGAGTTCCACAAGCACTGCCTGCTCAACGGCCTGGACGACATCGGCCTCACCCTGCAGCACGCCGACGAGATCCGCGCCTACGAACAGCGCCGCCGCGCCGAGGCGCCGTGGCTGTTTCGGTGATTCGAGGAATCCTGTTCATCCTGTCCATTCGCCTTTTCTCAAGAAAGTAACCAAGGAAGCCAAACATGACCAAGAAGATCCTGGTGCTGCCGGGTGACGGAATCGGCCCCGAGATCGTGGCCGAGGCCACCAAGCTGCTGAACGCGCTGCGCCGGGACCACGGTCTCGACGTGGAGCTGGAAGAGGCCCCCGTGGGCGGCGCCGGCTATGACGCCGCCGGTGTGCCCCTGCCCGATGACACCCTGGAACTCGCCAGGGAGGCGGACGCCGTGCTGCTCGGTGCCGTGGGAGGGCCGCAGTACGACACCCTGGACTGGGAACTGCGCCCCGAGCGGGGGCTGCTGGGCCTGCGCGCGGAACTCAATCTGTTCGCCAACCTTCGACCGGCGATCCTCTACCCGCAGCTGGCCTCCGCCTCGGCGCTCAAGCCCGAGATTGTGGGGGGGCTGGACATCATGATCCTGCGTGAACTGACCGGCGGGGCGTATTTCGGGGAGCCCCGGGGTATCCGCATCCGCGATGATGGTGTGCGCGAGGGGGTGAACACGATCGTCTATAACGAGCATGAAATCGAGCGCATCGCCCGCAGCGGCTTCGATATCGCCATGAAGCGTGGCAAGCGGCTCTGCTCGGTAGACAAGGCCAACGTGCTGGAGGTATCCCAGCTCTGGCGCGAGGTCGTGGTCCGGGTGGCCGCCGACTTCCCTCAGGTCGAGTTGTCTCACATGTACGTGGACAACGCCGCCATGCAGCTGGTGCGGGCGCCGAAGCAGTTCGACGTGATCGTGACCGAGAATATGTTCGGCGATATCCTGTCCGACGCCGCCGCCATGCTCACGGGCTCTATCGGCATGTTGCCGTCGGCATCCCTGAACTCGGAGGGCCGCGGCATGTACGAGCCCATCCACGGCTCGGCGCCTGACATCGCGGGGCAGGGCGTAGCCAACCCCCTGGCCACCCTGCTGTCGGTCAGCATGATGCTGCGCTACTCCCTCAAAGAGGGCGCCCTGGCCGAGCGTGTGGATGTCGCGGTGAGCCGGGTCCTGGACCGCGGCCTGCGCACCCCGGACATCTGGACCGAGGATTGCGAGAAGGTGGGTACCGTTGCCATGGGTGACGCGGTCGTGGCGGCACTGGAGCCCTGAGCCGTGCCGCAATGGACAGGACGGGCAGGATTGTTCACGATGGGCCGGATGGCCGACAGCAGATTCAAGAGAGAACCCAGATGAGCCAGACATTCGATGTTGCGGTAGTGGGCGCTACGGGCGCCGTGGGTGAAACCATGCTTTCCATCCTTGCCGAGCGGGATCTTCCCCTGGGCGAGGTCTACGCCGTGGCCAGCGAGCGGTCCGCCGGCTCCCGGGTGAAGTTCGGGGACCGCCACCTGGTCGTGCAGGACCTGGCGAAGTTCGACTTCTCCAGGGTGCAGATCGGCCTGTTCTCGCCGGGCGCGTCGGTGTCCAGGGAGTACGCCCCCAAGGCCGCCGCCGCCGGTTGCGTGGTGATCGACAACACCTCCCAGTTCCGCTACGACGACGATATCCCCCTGGTGGTGCCGGAGGTAAATCCGCACGCAGTGGCCCGTTACACCAACCGGGGGATCATCGCCAACCCCAACTGTTCCACCATCCAGATGCTTGTGGCGCTCAAGCCGATCCAGGACGTCGCGGGCATCGAGCGCATCAACGTTGCCACTTACCAGGCGGTCTCCGGCACCGGCAAGGAGGCCATCGAGGAACTGGCCGGTCAGACGGCGAATCTGCTTAACGGCAAGCCCGTGGACATGCATGTCTATCCCAAGCAGATCGCCTTCAACGTGCTGCCGCATATCGATGTGTTCCTGGAGAACGGTTACACCAAGGAAGAAATGAAGATGGTCTGGGAGACCCGCAAGATCATGGAAGACGACAGCATCCAGGTGAATCCCACCGCCGTGCGGGTTCCGGTCTTCTATGGGCATTCCGAAGCCGTGCATATCGAAACCCGGGAGAAGATCAGCGCCGAGCAGGTCCGGGACCTGCTGTCCAGGGCCCCGGGCGTGGTGGTCATGGACGAGCGCAAGGACGGCGGGTACCCCACCGCGGTGACCGAAGGTGCGAACCATGACGCAGTTTATGTAGGCCGAATCCGGGAGGATATTTCCCATCCTCGGGGGATCGATCTGTGGGTGGTGGCGGACAACGTCCGCAAGGGCGCGGCACTCAATAGTATCCAGATCGCAGAAATTTTGATAAAAGACTATTTGTAGCCTATAGTTACGCCATATAATTAGATTCGACATGACAATGCCGATGGCCATGGCGTGCGTCGCCAGGGATCAGGGGGGAGGCTTCCCGGATGAGGGAACGCCCATCGAACACCACAAGGCTAAGGGGAAGATCTGTGCGCAGACTGGTGATGGGCATGGCCCTCCTGGGGCTATTTCTCGTTCCAGGCCTCTCGCAGGCGCTGGGGCTCGGCGACATTGAGGTTCGTTCGGCGCTGAACCAGCCGCTGGATGCGGAGATCGAACTGGTCTCGGTGCGAAGCGGCGAAATGGAGGACCTGCAGGTCCGCCTGGCGCCGGAGGCCCTGTACCGGCGCCTGGGCATCGAGCGCTCGGGCCTGGTCACCCGGTTGAGCTTCCGGCCCGAAACCTTGCCCGACGGGCGTCACGTGATCCGGGTGACCACCCGTGATCCGGTCCGCGAACCCTTCGTCAACTTCCTCATCGAGGCCTCCTGGCCGGCCGGCCGGCTGGTCCGCGAATACACCCTCCTGCTGGATCCCCCGGTGATGTTCGACGCACGGGAGGAACCCGCCCGTGCACCCGCGCCCGAGGCGCGCCCGGCCGAACCCCGTCCCGATCCGGCGCCCCGTGCCGAGGCGCCGCGCCGTGAGGTGCCCGGGTCATACACCGTCCAGAGTGGCGACACCCTCTGGAATGTCGCCCGGAATCTGCGTCCTGACGCGGATGTCAGCATGGAGCAGATGATGCTGGCGCTGCTTCGCGCCAATCCCGAGGCCTTTGCCGACGGCAATATCAACAACCTGCTCAGCGGTTTCGTGCTGCGTGTGCCGGACAGGGCCGAGATCGATCGGCTGGACCGGGCCGAGGCCAGCCGCGAGGTGGCTCGCCAGAACAGCCTGTGGCAGGAGTACCGTGCGCGCGTGGCCGAAGAGACCCGGCCTCAGGTGCCCGCACCGCCCGCACCGGCGGAGCCTGCGGTCGCCGACGCACAACCGGATGATCCCGCCGAGGCTGATGACGCCCGCCTGGAAATACTGGCTGCCCGGGAAGGGGGCGGCCCCGTCGCTGAACTGCAACAGGAACTGGACCTTGCCCGGGAAACAGCGGAGGCGCGTACCCGCGAGGCGGAGGAACTGCGCTCCCGGGTGGCCGAGCTTGAGGCGCTGTTGGAACGTAGCGAGCGGTTTCTGGAACTGACCAACGAGCAGATGGCTGAACTGCAGGCCCGCCTCGACAGCGGCGAAGGTCGTGATCCGGCCGCACCGCAGGAGCCCGCGGAGGCAGACGTTGCGGACGAAGTCCCCGCCACGGTCGACGGCGAGGCGGAGCCCATGGCGGCCGAACCCGTGCCGGAGGAGCCCGCCGCGCCGGTGGTCGATGAGCCCGCGGCGGAACCCCGGGCGGCGACCCCGCCGGCCCCTGCCGAACCGGCCCGGCCCGCCAGCATGATTGATGACCTGATGGGCCATCCCAACGCCCTGATGATTGTCGGCCTGCTGGCCCTGCTGGTCCTGGCGCTGGCGTGGCTCATGGTCCGCCGGATGAGGCGTTCCGGGGCTGAAGACTCGTCTCTGGCCCTGGCCACGCCAGCCGGCACCGGTATGGATATGGGCGCGGGCGCTCTCGCCGGTGCCGCGGCAGGCGGCGCCGCCGCAGGGATACTGGCCGGTGACCGGAGCGAAGCGTCCGATGCGGAGAGGCTGGAGATTGAGGAATCTCCCGGGGCCGCGGTCGCCGATGAAGCGCCCGAATCCCGTGTGGGAGAAGAACTCGAGGCCGCCGATGCCGAGGCGAAATCCACCGCCGCGGTATCCGAGGAGCATGAGGAGATTATCAATGACGACACCATCGCTGAGGTGGACGTCTACCTGGCCTATGGCCTTTACAGTCAGGCGGAGGATCTTCTGAAGCAGGCCATCGAGGAACACCCGGACCGGGTGGATTACCGCTTCAAGCTGGCGGAAACCCATTTCGCCACCCGCAATACCGAAGCCTTCGAGGCCAATGCACAACAGATGCAAGAGGTCCTGGCGGGACAACCCAGCAAGTTGTGGGACCGGGTCCAGTCCATGGGCAAGGATCTCAATCCGGACAATCCCCTGTTCACCGGTGCCGCGGCGATGGCGGGAACGGGTGGCGGTCATGGCGCCGACGAAGAGGATCTGGATGCCGCCTTCGGGGACCTGGAAGGCTCGCTGGACGACCTGGAGCAGGCTGCCGAGCAGGACCTGGTGGAGGAGGCCGAAGAACCCCGGGCCGAGGGAGCGCCGCAGGCGCCCGGAACCCGGCCGGCTGAGGCGGGGGACGACGAACTCGAGTTCGACCTGGGCGAACTCGAGCTGGACGCCGACCGCCTGGATGTGGATCTGCACGATGCAGGGGCCGCGCTGACCGAGGACACGGGCGAAGAGGACGCCCCGGCGCCGACACTGTCGGACCCGTCCGAGGACGACACGCGAGTGGCGGAGCTGCCCGAACTCGACGTTCCCGTGGAGCCGGAGGGCGATCTGGACGACACGGTCATGGAGGACTTCTCCGGACGTACTGCCGGAAGCCTGCACGACGATGCCACCGAGATCATGGAGGAGGACTTCTCCGACATGGATTTCCTGGAAGACGGCACGGGGGAAGGTGACGCGTCGTTTGTGTCCGACGATGAGCCTGTCGAACAGCTTGCCGACGACGATGAAGTCAGCACCAAGCTGGATCTGGCTCGGGCATACATCGACATGGGAGATCCGGAGGGTGCTCGCAGTACCCTGGAAGAGGTGCTGTCCGAGGGGAACGACGAACAGAAACGTGAGGCGAAGTCGCTTCTCGATCAGATCGCCTAGGACACTTCGCGGCCCGTCAGACCGATGGGATCCTGTATGCCTGATGCACGAATCACGGGTGCGGTGCGTCGCTGACGGGCCGCACCCGTTGTCTTTTCGCCCCTTTGAGTTCAGTGTCCCCGCAGGCGTACAGTAAGTCGCCTTCCCGGATCTCATGATGTCAGCGATGCGCCACCGGTCACCCAGCCCGCATATCTCACCACCGTTCGCAGCGAGGGCGTCGGGATGCCGATGTGGCGGGGCGCACGCGGTGGAAGATGGCGTAGCCGACACCGCGTCAAGCCGGCTGGTGCGAGCACGCCCCGCGGCAGCGCGCCGATCGGCGGCCGCAACAGAAGGGTGGTGAGAATGCGGGCTGGAGACATGCATCCCGCGCTTCGCGTCCTTGGCGTGATGCTGTTCATCCCCGTCGTGGCGCACGGCGGCCTGTTGGCGGGTCTTGTGGCGGGCGCGGGTGTGGCTGTCCTGCTCACCGGTGTCGGCCCAACCGCTTGGCGCCGTTGCCTGGATCTGAATCGCCGTCTGCGCTGGTTCTTCGTCTCCATCATCCTGCTCTACGGTTGGTTCACGCCCGGACGTGAGGTACTGCCCGCCGCGGATCCCCTGTCGCCGACCCTGGAAGGACTGCTGCTCGGCCTTGGCCGCGTCATGATTCTCGCCATCATCGTGGGTGCCGTGGTGTGGCTGCTGGCGCGCAGCTCACGCGAGGAGCTGGTGGGCGCCATCCTGTGGCTCACGGCCCCACTGGCCGGACTGGGATTCCCCCGGGAGCGTTTCGCCGTGCGCCTGGTCCTGACGCTGGAGGTAGTGCCCCGACTGCACCCGCTGGTGGCCGAGGCGCGGGATGCCGGTCCCGGCACCGGGGACATGACCTGGGCGGGGCGTGCCAGGGCCCTCATTGATCGCGTCATTCAGCAGGCCGCCGAGGCGTCACCCGGGCCCATGGAGATCTCGATGCCCGGCCGTCCGCGATGGCATCACTGGTTGATGCTGTGCGTTGTGCTGGCGCCCCTGTTTGCGCTCGCCCTGTGGCGTCCTCTCTGAGCGCAAGGCCATGAAGCGCATCGCTCTGGGTCTGGAATATGACGGCTCCGTCTTCTGCGGCTGGCAGACGCAGAAGCATGGGCGCAGTGTTCAGGCCTGCGTGGAAAAGGCCTTGAGCCAGGTTGCGGACCATCCGGTCCGTGTGGTCTGTGCCGGTCGTACCGACGCGGGCGTGCATGCCATGGCCCAGGTGATTCATTTCGATACCGCGTCTGAACGCAGCCCCCGTTCCTGGGTGCTCGGGGGCAACAGCAATCTGCCGCCGGAGATCAGTCTCCTCTGGGCACGCGAAGCGCAGGCGAGCTTCAGTGCCCGCTTCTCCGCCTGCAGCCGGCGTTATCGCTATGTGATCTTCAATCGTTGGGTGCGCCCTGCCGTCTTTCACCGGCGGGTGACGTGGCACCATCGCCCGCTGGATGCCTCCTGCATGCACGAGGCGGGGCAGCGACTCCTGGGCGAATGGGACTTCACCAGTTTCCGGGCCGTGGGCTGCCAGGCGAAGAGCCCCGTGCGCACCCTACTGTCCCTGGACGTGACCCGGCACGGGGATTTCATCTACCTGGACGTGCACGCCAATGCCTTCCTGCATCACATGGTGCGCAACATCGCCGGCGTGCTGATGGCCGTGGGAGAGGGGGAGCGGCCGGTGGGGTGGGTTTCGGAGGTGCTGCACGCCCGGGATCGCACCCTCGGCGGTGTGACGGCGCCGCCGGATGGGCTGTATCTGGTGCATGTGGAGTATGAGCCGGAGACCGGGATTGTATTGGAGCCGGTGTTGCCGTCGTTCTGAGCCCGGATTCCGGGGGGCTTGAGATGGGCCTCGGGGGAACGTCGGCGGACGATCGACGTGGAATATAACTTCAAAGGCTTTTCGAGCCCCGCGCAGCGGGGATCGAAAGCCTTGGACTTAGAGAATCGGGAGTGTCAGAGCCCGGATGACCTCCGGCCCGGTACGCCCATACCCGGAATACCCATACCCCCGGCGCTCACACTTAGTACAACCCCCTGATTTCTGATAGTGTACCGCTTCCTCCGAGGCGCCTTGGTCAGCACCCATGACAATTCCCCGGACCCGGGTCAAAATCTGTGGCATCACCCGCATGGAGGATGCACTCGCCGCGGCCATGGCGGGTGCCGATGCGGTGGGGTTCGTGTTTTATGCCCGGAGCCCCCGGGCGGTGACCCCGGAGGCGGCGCGAGAGATGGCGCTGGCCATGCCGCCGTTCGTGAGCCGGGTCGGCCTGTTCGTGGACGCGGCCCCGGATACGGTGGCGGCCATCCTGGACACGGTCCCCCTGGACCTGCTTCAGTTCCACGGGGATGAATGCCCCGCGGACTGTGACGCGATCGGCCGGCCGTACCTGAAGGCGGTGCCCATGGCGCCGGGCACGGACCCGGTGGCCTACATGGATACCTATCCGCATGCCGCCGGTTTTCTGCTGGACAGCCACGGCAACGGCAGGACGGGCGGCACGGGCGAGACTTTTGACTGGGACCGGATCCCGCGTGATCTGCGCCATTGCCTGGTGCTGGCGGGCGGGCTCAACCCGGAGAATGTGGCCGAAGCGGTGCGCAGTGTGCGCCCGTGGGCCGTGGATGTGAGTACGGGCGTGGAGGCGCGGCCCGGGATCAAGGATTCCGCGCGCATGCAGGCCTTTGTAGACGAGGTGAAACGCGTTGACTGCAACCCCTGAAACCAGGCGTTCGATGGACTGGAACGCTTACCCGGACGCCCACGGGCACTTCGGTCCGTACGGCGGCCAGTTTGTCTCCGAGACGCTCATGGAGCCCCTGGAGGAACTGCGCGAGGCCTATGCGCGCTACATGGGTGATCCGGCGTTCCTGGCGGAGCTGGATGCGGACCTGGCCGACTACGTGGGCCGGCCGAGCCCCCTGTATCACGCCGAACGGCTGAGCCGTGAACTGGGCGGCGCGCAGGTTTATCTCAAGCGCGAGGATCTGAACCACACCGGCGCCCACAAGGTGAACAACACCATCGGCCAGGCGCTGCTGGCCAAGCGCATGGGCAAGACCCGCATCATCGCCGAGACCGGGGCGGGTCAGCATGGTGTGGCCACGGCCACGGTCGCTGCGCGCCTGGGACTCGAGTGCGTTGTCTACATGGGTGCGGAGGATATCCAGCGCCAGGCGCCGAACGTCTATCGCATGCGTCTGCTGGGTGCCACGGTCGTACCGGTGACCTCCGGTTCCCGCACCCTCAAGGACGCGCTGAACGAGGCGATGCGCGACTGGGTGACCAACGTGGACAACACCTTCTACATCATCGGCACCGTCGCCGGCCCTCACCCGTATCCGGCCATGGTGCGGGATTTCCAGTCGGTGATCGGCCGCGAGGCCCGCGATCAATGCCTCAAGCGCACGGGACGCCTGCCCGATGCGCTGGTGGCCTGCGTGGGCGGCGGCTCCAACGCCATCGGCCTGTTCCATCCCTTCCTGGACGATGCCGGGGTCGAGCTCTACGGGGTGGAGGCGGCCGGCGACGGCATCGATACAGGGCGCCATTCCGCGCCGCTGTGCGCCGGCAAGCCGGGCGTCCTGCACGGCAACCGCACCTATCTCATGGAAGACGCCGACGGGCAGATCATCGAGACCCACTCCATCTCCGCCGGCCTCGACTACCCCGGGGTGGGCCCGGAGCACGCCTGGCTCAAGGACACGGGGCGCGCGCACTACGTCTCTGTGACCGACGACGAGGCGATGGCCGCATTCCATCACCTGACCCGCACCGAGGGCATCATCCCGGCGCTGGAATCCAGTCATGCCGTGGCCTACGTGATGGAGCGCGCGCCGCAGATGGATCGAGACGCCATCGTCATCATCAATCTGTCCGGCCGGGGCGACAAGGACATCAACACCGTGGCGCAACTGGAAGGAATCGAACTGTGAGCCGTATCGCCGGACGTTTCGAGTCCCTGCGGGCCGCGGGCCGCAAGGCCCTGATCCCCTATGTCACCGCCGGTGATCCGAACCCGGAGAACACCGTGCCGCTGATGCACGCCATGGTGGAGGCGGGTGCCGACATCATCGAACTGGGAGTGCCGTTCTCCGATCCAATGGCCGACGGGCCCGTGATCCAGCAGGCCTGCGAGCGGGCCCTGCGCCATCACGTGAGCCTGCGCGGCGTGCTGGACATGGTGAGGCGCTTCCGTGAGCGCGATGACGAGACCCCTGTGGTGTTCATGGGCTATCTCAACCCGGTGGAGATCATGGGCTATGAGAACTTCGCCAGGGCGGCCGCCGAGGCGGGGGTGGACGGTCTTCTTACCGTGGATCTGCCGCCAGAGGAGGGCGACGAACTTGTGGCGGCCCTGCACGCCCACGGGATCGATCCCATCTTCCTGCTGGCGCCCACCAGCCACGAGGCGCGCATCTCGCGCATCTGCGCCGCCGCCTCGGGCTTCGTGTACTATGTGTCGCTCAAGGGCGTCACCGGAGCCGCGACACTGGATGTGGATGCGGTGGCCGAAAAGCTCGCCGCCATCCGGGCCCACACGGACCTGCCCGTGGGTGTGGGTTTCGGCATCCGGGACGCCGATTCCGCCGCGCGTGTGGCGGCGGTTGCCGATGCGGTGGTGGTGGGCAGTGCCCTGGTCAACCGCATCGCGGAACACGAGAACGACCCCGAGGCCGGGCGCCGGGCGGTGAGCGAACTGCTTGCCGAGATGCGCGCAGCCATGGATCGATAAAGGCAGTTCAAGGTTCAATGTTCAAAGTTCAAAGGGGCGCCCTCCCTGAGCCATCCGGGATGTTGAATCTGAGCCGCCCTCTTTGAACTTTGAACCTTAAACCTTGAACTTTGAACTTTGAACTTTGAACTTTGAACCTTGAACTTTGAATCGCCTCTATGAGCTGGTTTGAGAAACTCGTACCCTCCCGCATCCGTACCGATGCCACCACCAAGCGCGCCGTGCCCGAGGGCCTGTGGATGCGCTGCGACGGATGCGGTGCCACTTTGTATCGGCCCGAAGTGGAACGACACCTGGACGTGTGTCCCAAGTGCGTGCACCACATGCGCATGGGTGCGCGGCGCCGTCTGGACAGTTTCCTGGACGAGGAAGGCCGCGAGGAGATCGCCGCGGGCGTGGAGCCCATGGACATTCTGAGGTTCCGCGACAGCAAGCGTTACCGGGATCGCCTGTCCGCCGCCCAGAAAAGCACCGGCGAGAAGGACGCGCTGGTGGCGATGAAGGGCCGCGTCACGGATGTGCCGGTGGTGGCGTGCGCCTTTGACTTCTCCTTCATGGGCGGTTCGATGGGCTCGGTGGTGGGTGAGCGCTTCGTGCGCGCCGTGGACACCGCCGCTCAGGAGAACATCCCGCTGGTGTGCTTCTCGGCCAGCGGCGGCGCACGTATGCAGGAGGCGCTGTTTTCCCTGATGCAGATGGCCAAGACCAGCGCGGCCCTGGGGCGTCTGCGCGCCCGGGGCGTACCCTTCGTATCGGTGATGACCGACCCCACCATGGGCGGCGTCTCGGCGAGCCTCGCCATGCTGGGCGACATCAATGTGGCCGAACCCGGCGCCCTGATCGGGTTCGCGGGGCCGCGTGTGATCGAGCAGACCGTGCGCGAGACCCTTCCGGAGGGCTTCCAGCGTGCCGAGTTCCTGGTGGAGAAGGGTGCCATCGACGTGATCATCGACCGCCGGGAGATGCGTGAGCGCATTGGTTCCCTGCTGGCCATGCTGACGCATCGTCCGTCGCCCGGTGCCCGGGTGCCCGGCGTCCCCGATCCGCGGGGTCCCGAGCCCGGCGCCGCCGAACCCGGCGCCTGATCCCCGACCCGGGCGGCGGCCCGGCCCGTCGCACATCCATGCGCTTCCAAACCCTCGACGAGTGGCTGGCCTGGCAGGAAACCCTGCACTCCGTGCCCATCGATCTCGGCCTGGAACGGGTGGCCCGCGTGGCGCAGCCACTGGATCTGCTGCATCCCGCCTGTCCGGTTGTCACCGTGGCCGGGACCAACGGCAAGGGCTCCACGGTGGCCATGCTCGATGCCATCTACCGCGCTGCGGGCTACCGCACCGGCACTTTCACGTCCCCCCATCTGCTTCGCTACAACGAACGTGTGTGCGTCGACGGCGTGCCGGCGAGCGATGCACAACTGTGCGAGGCCTTTGCCCGGGTGGATGCCGCGCGCGGCGACGATACCCTGAGCTATTTCGAGTTCGGCACCCTGGCGGCCCTGTGGCTGTTTCGTGAGGCCGGGGTGGAGGTGATGATCCTGGAGGTGGGGCTCGGCGGGCGCCTGGATGCGGTGAATATCGTGGATCCCGACGTGGCCATCGTGACCTCCGTGGGCCTGGACCATCAGCAGTGGCTGGGTGACGATCGCGAACGGATCGGTGCCGAGAAGGCGGGAATCTTCCGACCCGGCCGTGCGGCGGTGTGCGGTGACCTGGCGCCGCCCGCCAGTGTGATCGGCACCGCCCTGCGGCTGGGTGCGTGCCTGTATCTGGCCGGTCGTGACTACACCTGGGCGCCCGGCACGTCGGGAAAGGACTGGCGGTGGCATGCACCCGATAATCGGTGCCGGGAAGACCTGCCCCTGCCCGCGTTGCCCGGGGCCATCCAGTTGAACAACGCGGCCACGGCGCTGACCGCCGTGCATCTGCTGCAGGCACGCCTCGGGGTGTCGCGGGAGGCGGTGAGCCGCGGTTTGCGTGACGTGCGCCTGCCCGGCCGTTTCCAGCAGGTGGGCGCACATCCGACGGTTATTCTGGACGTGGCCCATAACCCCCTGGGCGCGGAGGTCCTGGCCGGGACGCTGGCGCAGCATCGGGTTCCAGGGGACACCCTGGCAGTGCTGGCGGTGATGGCGGACAAGGATCTGGACGGTGTGGTCCGGGCGCTGGCGCCCCGCATCGCCCGCTGGTACGGCGCCGGCCTGCCCGGCAATGCGCGTGCGCTGCCGGCGGCGGAACTCTGCCGCCGCCTGCGGGGCCTGGGTGCATCGGGCGTGTCATGCCACGACAGTGTCGCGGAGGCATTTCACACTGCCTGCGCCGATGCCGGTCCGGGCGACCGGGTCCTGGTGTTCGGTTCGTTTTACACGGTAGGCGAGGTTCTGGGCCTGATGGCCGAGCCACGGGCGGATGTCCCGGCCGTTTGATCTTCGCATTGCGTTACCCTAGGGTGAGGTTCGGGAACCCGTGCATGTTGAACCTCACCCCGATCCGGGTATCGGAAGGAACGATCCGCATGAAGGACTTCAAGATAGGTGAAATCATCGGGCTGTTGCGCAGGACCGCGCCGTTTCTGGTTTTCCGTTTTCTGATCTATATCGGCATCACCCTGGCATACGTCATCGGCGCCGGTGCGGGCGCCGGGGTCGGCTACGGCATCGGCATGATCGGAGACAATCCGGCCGGTTTCAGCGTCTGGGGCGGGTTCATCGGCTTCGGTCTCGTGGGCATTGCGGTGTATATGGTGCGCGAGTACCTGCTCTACATGGTCAAGGCAGGCCATATCGCCGTACTGGTGGAACTGATGGAGGGCAAGGAACTGCCCGGGGGCCGCGGTCAGATCGACCATGCGCAACAGGTGGTTCGCGAGCGCTTTGTGGAGTCCTCGGTCCTGTTCGGAGTGGACCAGCTGATCAAGGGCATCCTGCGGATCTTCAACCGCACGTTCTTCACCATAGCAGCGCTGCTGCCGGTGCCCGGGATGAAGGGGCTGGTCAGTTTCATCAACACGGTGATCAACCTGTCCCTGACCTATCTGGACGAGGTGATCCTGGCCTACAACATCCGCATGCGTTCGGACAATCCGTGGGCTTCGAGCCGCACCGCGCTTATCCTCTATGCACAGAATTACAAGGCGTTCCTGAAGAATGCCTTCTTTCTCGCCTTCTTCATCTGGGGCCTGACCTTCCTTGTGTTCCTGATCATTCTGGCGCCGGTGGCCGGTCTGGTCGCCCTGTTCCCCGGTGCCGCGGGTCCGTTGACGCTCATCATCGCGCTGGTCTTTGCCTGGGGCGTCAAGCAGGCCGTGATCGAGCCTATCGGCATGACGGCCCTGATGCAGGTCTTCTTCAAGGTTACCGAGGGGCAGGAGCCCAACGCGGAATGGGAACAGCGTCTGGAGAACCTGACCGGGAAGTTTGGTGAGCTCAAGCAGAAGGCCCTTGCCTGGCGCGGTGCCGGGGAGGTGCCGGCAAAGGAAGCACCGGATCCGGATGTCCGGGGATGAAGTGCGGCCTGAGCCCGGGTGTCGAAGGACCGGTGGGCCTCCGCCGGGGTCCGAGACATCGGTGACCCGGGCGTTTCCTTCGTTCGGGATGTGGACTCGAGTGCAGACAGGGGGTGAATGATGAGAGAGCTTTACGCGGCGGCCATGTGGGTGGCGGTTTCGATTCTGGTGATGGCCGGCGCAGCGCAGGCCGATTCGCGCATCGTGTACGACACGCCGCACGGCGAGCTGGCCGTGGAGTACCGGGATCAGGACCACATCCGCTTCCGCCTTCCCGAGGGGAACTTCCTCCTGATCACCGGTGGCGAAGGTTACGCGCTGAGCCGGAATGACGGGGGCTGGATGGCGGTATCGGCCAGGCAGATCCGCGCCATGGTGCAGGGCAGCGGCAGCAGCGAGCAGGTGCGTCTCACCCCGCTGGGCCAGCATGAGACCGTGGCCGGAATCCGTGGCCAGCGCTATCGGGTGGAGGTGGGTGACGACTGGACCAACGAGTGGCGCGACGATGGCGTGGTCGTGCTCAGTGATGATGCCCGGGTGCGTGCCTCCGGGCAGGCCCTGAAACGCATGGCCGAACTGTTCGGCAACGTGGACGATGCAGCCGCGTTCAGCGACGTTTCCGGTGTGGACATCAACCGCTATGGTCTCGTGATGACCGAAGAGATGCGCCTGAGTTCGGTCAGCGGTGAACGGTTAGGCGACCATACCTTCCAGTTGCCGCCGAACGTACGCCACCAGGATCTCCCGACGTCCGCTGCCGGGTCGGGCAGTGGACAGCAGCGCGAGGCAGGGGACCGCGGCTGGCTGGCCCGACAGATGGAAGGCGCCCAGAAGGAGGCGCAAAGCGAGGTTGAGAGAGAAACCCAGCGCGAGATCCGCCGAGGGGTGCGCGACTCCGTGCGCGGCGTGTTCGGACGCTGATGGGATACCGATACGGCGGATGCCCGGGCTGTCCGGGCTGCCCGGAGTCGCCGGGAGGTGCCGGCAGGGAGGACAGGGCCCATGCGGGCGGCGCGGATACCGTGACCGCCGCAGTGGACGGCCCTGTCCGGCGATTCCATAATGAGGACCCCATCGACTTCAGGTCCTGGCTGTGGATCCACGACTGAAACAGCGTCTGGTCGGCGCCGCCGTGCTGCTGGCCCTGGCGGTGATCTTCCTGCCCATGCTGCTGGACGGCACGGGGCGTGACGCACAGATCAGCCTGCGCGACGCCATCCCCCCGGAGCCCGAATTCCTGCGTCCGGAAACCGCCCCGCCCCTGGCGCTGGACGGACCTCCGGAAGCGCCGGCCGGCGAGACGCGGTCTCCGCCCCGGAGCGAGGCGCGCAGCCTGGAACCGGATCCGCTTCCCCCGCGCAGTGCGCTGGTGGAGCCGCCTGCCGAAAGCGCCCCGTCTCCTGCACCGCCCGCACCGGCCCCTGCCCCGGCGCCCGTGCAGGAAAGGCCGTCCGGAGAACCCTCCGGGGATCCCGGCGGCTTCGCGGTACAGGTGGGCAGTTTCGGCGAGGAGGCCAACGCGCGTGGCGAACGCGACCGCCTGCGTGAGTTGGGATTCACGGCGTTCGTGGAGCCTGCCCGTGCCAACGGCCGGATGTTCTATCGCGTCAAGGTGGGTCCGGTGGCGGAACGCTCGGAGGCCGAACGTCTGCGCGATCGCATGAAGGATCAAGTGGAACTGCAGGGGATCGTGGTCGCGCATCCCTGACGATGAGCGCCACTGTCCATCCCGGCCGGCAGCCGGTCTGCCCGGCACTTCCCTTATCTCCCGTGCGGCGGACTGGTAAAATATACAGATGATGTCGACACGGTCAGTGCGCCTCGATCCACCCGCCCGTTGCGGGCGGCCCGCGCATTTCCGGGTGAGTCGGACCGACGGCAGTTCATGGTCCGCCGGGTCCGGAACGCACCATGGGCTGGATTGATTTCATCATAATCGGCATCATCGCGCTTTCGGCGGTGATCAGCGTGTTTCGCGGATTCGTCAAGGAGGCGATCTCGCTTGCCACATGGGTGATCGCATTCTGGATCTCCCTGGGTTACGCAAGTGCCCTGGCCGAGATGCTGCCGGTGGCCGTTTCGGACGGTACCCTGCGTATCGGGATCGCCTTCGCCGCGTTGTTCATCATCACCCTGGTGCTGGGTGGCGTCATCAACGTGCTTGCCGGGCAGTTGGTCAGACGTACGGGCCTGTCCGGCACCGATCGGAGTCTGGGTGTGGTATTCGGCCTGGCCCGCGGCGTACTGGTGGTGGCGGTGCTGGTCCTGCTGGGGGCGCTGACGGTGCTTCCGGAAGAGGTCTGGTGGCGTGAGAGCATGCTCATGCCCCATTTTGAGCGTCTGGCCATCTGGTTGCGCGGTTTCCTGTCCGAGGAACTGGCAGCGCACTTCGTGTTTCAGTCCTGAAGGTTTTGTGTATGTTTGAAGTCCCCCGGGGGGTCGCATGTGCGGCATTGTAGGAATTGTCAGTCGCAGTCCTGTCAATCAGGCGCTCTACGATGCATTGCTGGTGCTGCAGCATCGCGGGCAGGACGCTGCGGGCATCGTCACCTGCGACGAGGATGGGCATCTGCATCTTCGCAAGGACAATGGCCTGGTGCGCGACGTGTTCCACGAGAAGCACATGCGCAACCTGACCGGCAGTATGGGTATCGGCCATGTGCGCTATCCCACCGCGGGCAGCTCTTCCTCCGCCGAGGCCCAGCCCTTCTATGTGAACTCTCCCTACGGCATCGCCCTGGGGCACAACGGTAATCTCACCAACGCCCAGGAACTCAAGCGCGAACTGTTTCTGCAGGACCGGCGCCATATCAACACGGAGTCGGACTCTGAGATCCTCCTCAACGTGTTTGCCCAGGAGCTGCTCAAGGCGGATCACCTGGCCCTGGACGCGGACGACATCTTCCAGGCGGTGGCCGGCGTGCACCGCCGCTGCCAGGGTGCCTACGCGGTGGTGGCCATGGTGGCCGGACGCGGCATCCTGGCCTTTCGCGACCCCCACGGCATCCGTCCGGTGGTGCTGGGCAGCAGGGAGGGGCCGGAAGGCGAGGAATTCATGCTGGCCTCCGAGAGCGTGGCTCTGGATACGCTGGGGTTTCACCTGGTGCGTGATCTGGCGCCGGGCGAGGCGGTGTTTGTCGACGCGCAGGCGAAGGTGCACAGCAAGGTGTGCGCCGACAGCGATCTGGTGTTCTCGCCCTGCATCTTCGAGTATGTCTACTTCGCCCGGCCGGATTCGGTGATCGACGATGTGTTCGTCCACCGTGCGCGCATGCGCATGGGCACCCGCCTGGGCAAGAAGATTCTGCGCGAATGGCCGGATCACGATATCGACGTGATCATTCCCATCCCGGATACGGGGCGCACCGTGGCCATCGAGATGGCCCACGAGATGGATCTCAAGTACCGGGAGGGTTTCATCAAGAACCGCTACATCGGCCGCACCTTCATCATGCCGGGACAGACCCAGCGGCGTAAGTCGGTGCGCCACAAGCTCAACGCCATCGCGCTGGAATTCAAGGGCAAGAACGTGCTGCTGGTGGACGATTCCATCGTGCGCGGAACGACCTCGCGCGAGATCGTGATGATGGCGCGGGAGGCCGGTGCGAAGAAGGTCTATTTTGCTTCGGCGGCGCCGCCTATCCGATACCCCAATGTCTACGGCATCGACATGCCGGCGGCCGACGAGCTGATCGCCCACGGGCGCACGGTGGACGAAATCTGCCATGCCATCGCGGCGGACCGGCTCATCTACCAGGATCTTGATGACCTGGTCCACGCGGTTCGCAAGGGCAATCCGAAGCTCACCCGTTTCGACTGCTCGGTCTTTGACGGCGATTACGTGACGGGCGTAGGGCCGGAGTACCTGGACTACCTCAAGCAGCGGCGCAATGATCTGGCCAAGCAGAAAAAGGCGCGGGAATACGCCCATCTGGACCTGTACAACAACACGTGATGGCCGGTGCCATGGCGTTCTCGCGGGTCTGGGCGTTTGTCTGATCGGGCTGTCCGCCTGGCTGCCGTTGTCGGCCACGGCCTGGTGGGACGGCCGGGATACGTACAACGCCTACTTCATACCCATGAGCACCTGGTACCGAAACATACTCGATGACCTCGCCCGGACCTACCCGGACCGGATCCGTGACCCGGTGCTGATCGTGCGCGTGGGCGAACAGCGCCTCTACCGGTTCGAACGCGGTCTGCCCATGCAGCACTATCCCGTGTCCACGTCGCGCTTCGGCGTCGGCAATCGGGACGGCAGCCTGAGGACGCCCCTGGGCGTGCATCAGGTGCGGCGCCGCATCGGCGACCAGGCCCCGCTCGGTACCATCTTCCGGGGACGGCGCAACACCGGTGAAGTGGCCCGCATACTCAACGGCCCGGGGGAGCGCAGTCCCGATGACAACATCACCTCCCGCATCCTGTGGCTGGACGGCCTGGAAGAGGGTGTCAACCGGGGCGACGGGATCGATTCGTTTCAACGCTTCATCTATATCCACGGCACCGATGAGGAGGGACGCATCGGACGGCCGGCATCGGATGGTTGCGTGCGCATGAGCAACACCGATGTGATCGAGCTGTTTGATCGGGTGCCGCAGGGGACGCTGGTAGTGATTGTCGAGTAGGTGCGGGGCCGGCCCGCATATCTCGCCACCCCCCTTCTGCTGCGGCCGCCGATCTGCGCGCTGGAGGCGAACGACGGAAGGCACGCTTACAGCGGACACAGGCAGCAATATGCATTTCCCGTGAAGGACCTGCTGCCCCGGATCTGCTGAAAGGCGGTTTTGCCACAGAGGGCACAGAGAAAAGAAAGTGTCTCTCGCAAAGGCGCGAAGCACGCCAAGGGAACCAGGAGATGCGTAGGTTGGGGTGAGCAGCGCGAACCCCAACAACATTGGCAGGGATGAAGCATCGCATGTTGGGGTTCGTTCCTCACCCCAACCTACGCACTGGAGGACGCTCCGTTGCCGCGGATCTGCTGAAAGGCGTTTTGCCACAGAGGTCACAGAGATAAGGAGAAAATTCCTCTCGCGAAGCGGCCAAGCACGCGAAGAAAAGCAGTGACATAGGGCGCCCCATGGGCGCCGCCGGAGGTTAATCGACGTCGGAACGGTGACCACCCACCCATGGTATTCGGCCTTCCTTTGCGTGCTTCGCGCCTTCGCGAGAGTATCGTTTTCTTTTCTCTGTGACCTCTGTGCCCTCTGTGGCAAAAATACTCATCCCAGCTCGATCCATTCCCCCTTGCCGGTGAGCACGCCGATGCCGAGCGTCAGGTACTCGCGCAACTGGCGGGTGAGCAGGAAGTTCTCGCGCACGAAGGTACGTGCCTTGGCACCCATCTCCCGGATCAGCCGGGGCTGATTGAGCAGGTAGCGCATGCGCAATGCGGCACCTTCCGGCGTACTCACCAGAAAGCCCGTGTGGAAGTCGACCACCTGAAGGCGGATGCCGCCGGTGTCGCCGCCGATCACCGGGCGCCCTTTCCACATGGCCTCGGTGACGGTGAGCCCGAAGCCCTCCCTGGTGGACTTCTGGATCACCAGGTCCGAGGCGCGCTGCAGGGCGTTGATGACCCGGTGGGCGTCCGGGGGCAGGAGCAGGACGTGCATGTCGGCGTCGTCACCGGCGGCGGCGCGCACTTCGTCGAGCACCGCCTCCCCCTCCGGGTCATCGTCTGCCGAGCCGCCGGCAAGCACCAGTTGCAGGCCGGGAACGAAGCGCTTGGCCAGACGGTAGGCCCTGATCACGCCCAGCGGATCCTTGAAGCGGTCGAAGCGCGACACCTGGGTGACCAGCGGACGCTCCGGGTCGAGCTCGAAGCGCCGGCGCACGGCGTCGATCTCGTCCTCCGCAAGGTCCACGTTCTTGTCGCTCAGGGGATCGATGGAGGGCGGGATCAGGTATTCGGGGTGGGGCAGCGCCTGGGCGAAACCGGCCAGGGAGAACACGCTGGCGTCGTAACCGCTCACGTGACGGCGCAGGTAACGCCACACGGGCCGGTAGGGCCGGCTGGCGTCGATATGGCAGCGCCAGACCCACTTGCCGCGGCGTTTCGGGAAGTGTCCCAGCAGCGCGGCAGGCTGCGGATCGTGGATGAACACCACGTCTGCCTCCTCCAGGATCGGACGCAGTTGCTCGGCGTTGTGCCGGTTGGTCTCCTCGTAGGCCTCCAGCCAGGAGGGTTCCAGGTTCACGGGGTTGCCCTGCAGGCCGTTGTGCATGGCCTTGGTGCACTGGTAGAAGATCGGGTCTCCGGTGATCACCTCCCATCGGGCATCCAGCCCAAGTTCCCGTGAGAGGGGGACCAGCTTGTCCAGGATCTCCGCGACACCGCCGCCCATCCGGGTGGAGTTCACATGCACCACCTTCATACCCCGGTATTGCGCCGCCAGCTGGCTCAGGTGATCGATCACGTCCTCGCCGGCAACGCGCGCGTAGGCTTCCAGGAGGCGGCTCATGAGGACTCCCCGGATGCAGCGAGTTCAAGCGCCCGCGTGAGGCGCTCGCGGATCTCGGTCATGGAGGAAAAATAGGGTTCCACGCCCGCCAGCTGATCGCGCAGGCCGGCGTAGCGTTCCCCGAACGCTGAGAGCCATTCGCGGAAGTCATCCAGGTGATCCGGCACGCGGCGCCGCGCGTCGATGAAGTGATAGAAGATGCTGCCGGTGGAGAGCTGCGGGATGACCTCGGCCAGTTGCTCAGGATACCGGATGCGATGGCGCGTGTCAAAGATGACGATCTGGGAGCGGATGAATTCAAAGGTTCGCGTGGCGCGCATCCAGTGCAGCGACTCGCTCTCGTCCAGACGCTGTTCCATGAGATCGAGAAGCTCACGGCGCAGATCCTCCAGATCGGCAAAGTCCGTGGGGTCGAGCACGGCCAGGCGCTCGGCCAGGGGCGCGTCGTGCAGGGCATGTCGCACCCAGGAAGCGAAGTCGTTGTTGTACTCGCGCTCGTCGAAGCGCGCCTGGATCAGCCCGCCCCAGAAATGGTAGTAGATGCTGTCGATGCTCACTGTCTGGAGATGCTCACACATCTCGCCAAGCGTGTGGGCGCGGCGTCCCGTGGAGATGGCGATCAGGGCGCAGTCCTTGACCGAGAAGGGCGGTGTGTCGCCCGTACCGGCTGACGTGTCGGTAGCGTTCTGCATGAAGCCTCCTGGCAACGAGAGGGAAGGCGGTTATGCTCCTGATTGTAGTCTGGTGAACCCACTTCGCCCGGCGGTTTTATTCCCGGATCATTCGGAGCATAGTGATCAAACTGATGATCTTGACGGGCGTCGCAGAACTCGTAGGCCGGATAAGGCACAGCCGCATCCGGTACACCATTGGCAGGGACTTGACGGATGCGCTTCGCTTATCCGCCCTACGAGGCCGCGCTTCTCCTTCCAGGGGCAGTGCGACACAGGCCGGAAAGTCACATTCATTCGCGGCCCTCGCGAGACATGCGCGTTACCCGGAGTGTCATATGGACCAGACCATCGATCCCGGTAAAGACCGGCCCGCCACGGCGGTGCTGCCCGGGGAACCCTATCCGCTGGGCGCCACCTGGGACGGGGAGGGGACCAATTTCTCCGTGTTCTCGGAGGTGGCGGAGCGGGTGGATCTGTGCCTGCTCGATGAACAGGGTAGCCAGACGCAGGTCCATGAACTGCACGAGGTGACCGCCCACTGCTGGCATGGTTACCTGCCCGGCATCGGGCCGGGTCAGCGCTACGGATATCGTGTCCACGGCCCCTGGGACCCGGCCCGCGGTCTGCGCTGCAATCCCGCCAAGCTGCTGCTGGATCCCTATGCCAAGGCGGTGGACGGCCGGGTCACCTGGGACGAGGCGGTGTTTCCCTACCGCTTCGATGATCCGGAGGATTCGTTCAACGATGCGGACAGCGCACCGTTCGTGCCCCGTTCCGTGGTCATCGATCCGGCCTTCGACTGGGGGGACGACCGGCATCCGCAAACGCCATGGCACGAAACCGTCATCTATGAGACCCACGTCAAGGGCTTTTCCGTCCGACACCCGGAGATCCCCGAGGGACTGCGGGGCACCTATGCGGGGCTCGGCCATCCGGCGGCGCTGGAGTACCTCACGGGGCTGGGCATAACCGCCGTGGAACTCATGCCTGTTCACCAGTTCATCCATTACGCCCACCTGCAGGAAAGGGGGCTGCGCAATTACTGGGGCTACAGCAGCATCGGCTACTTCGCACCCCACAACGAGTACGCGGCGGATACGACGCCGGGCGGGCAGGTTCGGGAGTTCAGGGAGATGGTCAGGGCCCTGCACGGGGCCGGTCTGGAGGTGATCCTGGACGTGGTCTACAACCACACCAGCGAGGGCAACCACCGGGGGCCCATGCTGAGCCTCAAGGGGCTGGACAATGCGGCCTACTATCGCCTGATGCCCGACGATCCGCGCCATTACATGGACTACACGGGAACGGGCAACAGCCTGAACATGCGCCACCCCCACGTGCTGCAGCTGATCATGGACTCCCTGCGCTACTGGGTGCTGGAGATGCACGTGGACGGCTTCCGTTTCGACCTGGCCTCGACCCTGGCGCGCGAGCTGCACGAGGTGGATCGCCTGTCGGCGTTCTTCGACATCATCCAGCAGGATCCCGTGATCAGCCAGGTCAAGCTCATCGCCGAGCCCTGGGACATCGGCGAGGGCGGTTACCAGGTGGGCAACTTCCCGCCGCTTTGGTCCGAGTGGAACGGCCGGTATCGGGACACGGTGCGCGATTTCTGGCGCGGCGAGGATCGCACCCTCGGCGAATTCGCCTACCGTTTCACCGGCAGTTCCGATCTCTACGAATCCTCTTCCCGTCTGCCCCATGCCAGCATCAATTTCGTCACCGCCCACGACGGCTTCACCCTGCGCGACCTGGTCTCCTACAACGAGAAGCACAACGAGGCCAACGGTGAGGACAACCGTGACGGCGCCGACGACAACCGTTCATGGAACTGCGGCGCGGAAGGCCCGACCGATGATCCGCAAATTGACACCGTGCGCAGGCGCCAGCAGCGCAACTTTCTCACCACCCTGTGTCTGTCACAGGGTATACCAATGTTGCTGGGAGGTGACGAACTGGGCCGCACCCAGCAGGGCAACAACAATGCCTATTGCCAGGACAACGAGATCGCCTGGTACGACTGGGAAAAGCGCGACGGGGACCTGCTGGAATTCACCCGGCGCCTGATCCGGTTCCAGCACGATCATCCGGTGTTCCGCCGCCGCCGCTGGTTCCAGGGGCAGGCGATCCACGGCAGCGACATCAAGGATATCGCGTGGTTCACCATGGACGGCGAGCAGATGGCGGAGGAACACTGGGGAGAGGACTTCGCAAAGTCACTGGCGGTATTTCTCAACGGCCGGGCCATCCCCGCCCCGGACCCTGGGGGTGGGCACATCGAGGATGACAGTTTCTATCTGATCTTCAACGCCTACCACGAGCCTTTGGATTTCACCCTGCCCGGGGAGCAATGGGGGCATGAATGGGTGAAGGAACTGGACACCGCGGAGGGTTGGCCCGGGGGCGACGAGTCGTTGCCGGCAGGGGCGAATCTCCGGGTGGAGGCCCGATCGGTGGTGGTATTGCGTCATGCGGCCTGAACCGGTGGCCACCTACCGGTTGCAACTGCGTCCGGAATTCGGTCTGGACGCGGCGGCCGGCGTCGTGGCCTACCTCTCCCGGCTGGGAATCAGTCATGTCTACCTCTCGCCCTGCCTGCAGGCGGTGCGCGGCAGCACCCACGGCTACGACGTGGTCGACCCCACGCGGGTCAACGAGGAACTGGGCGGGGAGGCCGCGCGCAGGCGCTTGTGCGACGTCCTGGAGGCGGCGGGCATGGGGCAGATGCTGGACATCGTGCCCAATCACATGGCCGTGGCCGGGGATCAGAACCCCTGGTGGTGGGACGTGCTTGAGAACGGTCCGTCAAGCCGGTACGCGTTGTACTTCGACGTGGACTGGGAGGCCTCCGAGGAGCGCTGGCCCAACAAGGTGCTCCTGCCGGTGCTGGGCGATCACTACGGGCGCATCCTGGAGGCGCAGGATCTGCAGATGCGCTATCGCGACGGTGTGTTCACGCTGCACTATCATGAACATGCCTTTCCCCTGGACCCGTCCACCCTGTCGGATCTGCTCTGCAAGGCCTACGCAACCAGTGATTCCGAGTTGCTCGGTTTCATCGCGGAATCGTGCTCGCGCCTGCCGCGTCCCCATGTGACCCTGGGCTGGGCAGTGGAGCGCCGTCATCGCGACAAGGACGTGATCCGTCGCCTGCTGGTGCAGCTTGGCGGGGAAGAACCCGCGGCCGATGCCGCCATTCGGGATCACGTGGATCGCATCAACACGGATCCGGACGCCCTGGACGAGCTGATCGAGAAACAGAACTACCGGTTGGCCTGGTGGCGCACCGCCGGTCGGGATCTGGGCTACCGGCGCTTCTTCGACATCAATGATCTGGCCGGTCTGCGCGTGGAGGAGGAAGAGGTGTTTGATGCCATCCATGCACTGCCCATCCGCTGGGCGCGTGCGGGCGAGGTGCACGGGCTGCGCATCGACCATCCGGACGGCCTGCGCGATCCGACCCGCTACTTTCACAGGCTGCACGCCGCCTGCCCCGACGCCTGGGTCGTGGCGGAAAAGATCCTCGAGCCCGGCGAATCCCTGCCCGCCGACTGGCCCGTGGCCGGCACCACCGGTTATGACTTTCTCAATCGGGTGCAGGGGCTGTTCGCCGATCCGGCGGGCGAGGCACCGCTGACCCGGCTGCTGGAGGAGCTCACGGGCGAGGCCGCGGACTTCGCCGAACTGGTACACGACTGCAAGCGTCAGGTGGTCAAGGAACTGCTGGGCAGCGAACTCAACCGTCTGGTGTCGCTGTCCGTGGACGTCTGCGAGCGCCACCGCCGGCATCGCGACTACACCCGACACGAGCTCTACCAGGTGCTGCTGGAGGTGGCCGCCTGTTTTCCCGTTTACCGCACCTATGTGCGCCACCCGGACGGGACCGTCTCGGAGGCGGATGTACGCTATGTGACGCAGGCCATTGACCAGGCCCGGGAACGGCGCGCGGAGCTCGATCCGGAACTGTTCGGCTTTCTCCACGGCCTGTTGCTGCTTCGCATACCCGGCGATCGCGAGGCGGAACTGGCCACGCGTTTTCAGCAGCTTACCGGTCCGGCCATGGCCAAGGGCATGGAGGACACCGCCTTCTACCGCTTCCACCGCCTCATCGCACTCAACGAGGTGGGCGGCGACCCGGCGTGCTTCGGCGTGTCCGTGGAGCACTTTCATGATGCCTGCGCGCAAGCGCTCGCCCGCCATCCGCAGTCGCTGCTCGCCACCTCCACCCATGACACCAAGCGCAGCGAGGATGTGCGTGCCCGCCTGTTGCTGCTCTCGGAAATGCCGGACAAATGGACGGCGGCGGTGCATCACTGGACGAAACGCAATGCGGTTCATCGCAGCGACGAGCTGCCGGATCCCCCCACCGAGTACCTGCTCTACCAGACGCTGGTGGGGGCATGGCCCATCGACGCACAACGCATGGCCGGCTACATGGAAAAGGCGGTGCGCGAGGCCAAGCTGCACACCTCGTGGACACAGCCGAACGACGGCTATGAGCAGGCCGTGCGCGACTTCGTGAACGCGGTGCTGCAGGACAGTGAGTTCCGCGCGGAACTGGATGACTTCGTCAAACTCCTGGTGACGCCGGGGCGAATCAACGGGCTGTCACAGACCCTGCTCAAGCTCACCACCCCCGGTGTGCCCGACATCTACCAGGGCGCGGAGCTCTGGGACCTGAGCCTGGTGGATCCGGACAATCGCAGGCCCGTGGACTTTGTGATTCGCGAGCGGCTGCTGGCGGAGTTGGAGGGGCTCTCCGTCGCGGAGATCCTCGCCCGTTCGGATGAAGGAATGCCCAAGCTGTGGGTCATCCGCCAGGCACTGCGTGTACGCCGCGACCACCCCCGTTGGCTGGGACCGCAAGGTGAGTATCGTCCGTTGCGTCTCACGGGGGGAAGGGCCGCCCACGGCGTGGCCTTTCTGCGCGGGGAGGGTGTGGCCGTGCTGGTGCCGCGACTGGTGCACGCGCTGGGCGGGGAGTGGGGCGACACCGCACTGCATCTTCCGGCAGGGCATTGGCGCAATGTGCTCACCGAAGAGGTGGTCGACGGTGGCGAAGCGCCGGTTGCATCGCTGCTGGGGTCGTTCCCGGTGGCACTGCTGGTGCGCGAGGAGCATCGGCCGTGACCTGTGTGCGTGTCTGGGCGCCCGAGGTGCGACGGGTGGAGCTGGAATGCGCCGGGCAGCGCCGGCCCATGGTGCGGGAGGCCGACGGCTGGTGGTCCGTGGAAGCGCCGGAGCTGGGTTACGGCACCGATTACGCCTTCCGGCTCGACGGGGAGGGTCCGTTTCCCGATCCGCGTTCCCCTTGGCAGCCCCACGGCGTCCATGGCCCGTCCCGCTGGCTGGATCACGGCCGTTTCCGGTGGCACGACGCCGGCTGGCAGGCCCCGCCGCTCGCCTCGGCGGTGATCTGTGAACTGCACGTGGGCACATTCACCCCCGAAGGCACCTTCGAGGCGGTGATCGACAGGCTGGATCACCTGAAGGACCTGGGCATCACGCACGTGGAGTTGATGCCCGTGGCGGAGTTCCCGGGAAAGCGCGGCTGGGGCTATGACGGAGTGGACCCGTTCGCGCCGCACCATGCCTACGGCGGGCCCGAGGGACTCAAGCGCCTGGTGGATGCCTGCCACTGCAAGGGTCTGGGGGTGCTGCTGGACGTGGTCTACAACCACCTGGGCCCCAGCGGCAACTACCTGGGCCGCTTCGGCCCCTATTTCACCGACGTCTACCGCACGCCGTGGGGCGATGCGGTGAACCTGGACCGGGCCCACAGCGACACGGTGCGGCGTTTCTTTCTCGACAACGCCCTCATGTGGCTCGAGGACTACCACTTTGACGGCCTGCGCATCGACGCCGTGCATGCCATCGTCGACACCTCCGCCATCCATTTCCTGGAGGCACTGGTCCGGGAGGTGCGCGCCCTGGAGGCGCGGCTGGGGCGGCACCTGGTGGTGATCGCCGAGAGCGACCTCAACGATCCGCGCGTGGTGCGCGCACCGGAGATCGGCGGTTATGGCCTGGATGCGCAATGGAACGAGGATTTTCATCACGCCCTGCACGCGGTGCTGACCGGCGAGCGCGACGGCTACTACGAGGACTTCGGCGCCGTGGCCGACCTGGCCGCGGCCCTGACCCGGGGGCTGGTCTACGACGGCCGCTACTCCAGCTATCGCAGGCGCAGTCACGGCAGACCCGCCGCCGACCTGCCGGGGCGCCGCTTTGTCGGGTGTCTGCAGAACCACGACCAGGTGGGCAACCGCGCCATGGGCGAGCGCAGCGCGCAGCTGCTCTCCGCGGGGTTGCTCAGGGTGGGGGCGGCCCTGGTGCTGACCGCACCCTTCGTTCCGCTGCTTTTCCAGGGCGAGGAGTGGGGCGCCGACACGCCGTTTCTCTACTTCACCGATCACGAGGATCCCGACCTGGCCGAGGCTGTACGCGAGGGCCGGCGCGGGGAGTTCGCCGCCTTCGGCTGGGATCCCGCACGCATTCCGGACCCACAGGCGCCCGACACCTTCGAGCGCTCCCGGCTGGACTGGGATCAGCCGGCGCGTGAGCCGCACGCGAGCCTGCTGCGCTGGTACCGGGACCTGATCGCCCTGCGCCGCGCCCACCCGGCCTTCGGCGACGATTGCCTTGAGGGGATCGTCGTTCACTATGACGAGTCCGAGCGCTGGCTGATCATGCGGCGCGGGGATCTGGCGGTGGCGTGCAACCTGGGCACGGCGCAAAGGCGTCTCGACTGTCCGGCGGGGCGCCACCCCCGGATCCTGCTCGCCTCCGATCCCGGTGTCGCGGTCACGCGCGAGGCGGTCCACCTTCCCGCAGAGTCCGTGGCGATCCTTGATCTGGTCTCCAATGCAATACCCTGCGGCGGGGAAGAGCCGTGAGCGAACCGGAGAACGAACTACGCCGGGTGGAGGGTTATCTGCCCATTGAAAACCACGGACTGATCGGCGACGGCACCACCGCCGCACTGGTGGGACGCGACGGCGCCGTGAGCTGGATGTGCGTGCCGCGCTTCGATTCCGAGCCCCTGTTCTGCGGCCTGCTGGATGCGCGTCGCGGCGGCGGGTTCACCGTCGCCCCGGAACCGCTGGTCTCGTCGCGCCAGTTCTACGAGCCCGATACGGGCGTGCTGGTCACGGAGATGCGCGGTCCCGAGGGGCGGGTGCGCGTCACCGACGCCCTGACCCTGCGCAGCGGCGCGGATCTTTCCGAGGACACCGCCGCCGGCAGGGGTGAGCTGCTGCGCCGTATCGAGGTGCTGGGCGGGCGGGTGCGCCTGCGCATCCGGGTGCAGCCCTGGGGCGGTGCCCGGACCCGGCCCCACGGGGGCGGTCTGGTGCTGATCACGGCGCGCCGGCCGGAACTGGAACTGTACCTGGAATCCAGCCTGCCGCTGCAGTCCGAGGAGGGCATTTACGAACTTCGGGAAGGCGACGTCCATCACCTGGTGTTGTCCTGGGGTGCCCACGCCCACCATTTCCACAGCCACGGCCCCGACGAGATACTGGACGCCACGCTGGAAGTGTGGCGCCGCTGGATGCGCCACTTCCACTACCAGGGGCCGCGGGAGGATCTGGTGCGCCGTTCGGCCATCACGCTCAAGCTGCTGGACCACACCGCCACCGGAGCGATGATCGCCGCGCCCACCACCTCTTTGCCCGAGGCCATCGGTGGTCCGCGCAACTGGGACTACCGCTTTGCCTGGATCCGGGACGCCGCCTTCTCCGTCTATGCCATGGGGCGCATCGGCATGGGCCATGAGGCGGCGGGGTTTCTGGGCTGGGTGCTGGATGCGGTGGATCGGGCGGGCCGGCCGAGGGTGCTCTACGACGTGGACGGGCACCTGCCGCCGCCGGAGCGCGAGGTACCTGAACTGGAGGGCTACCGCGGCTCCGGCCCGGTACGCTGGGGCAACGGGGCCGTGGAGCAACGCCAGCATGACGTGTTCGGCGAGATCCTCGACTGTGCCTACCGATGGACCCGGATGGGCGGGCCCATGGACGGGACGTTGTGGGCACGTCTGCGCCGGCTGGTGGAGGACGCCTGGCGGGAATGGCGTACGCCGGATCACGGCATCTGGGAGGTGCGTACCGCCGGTCGGCCGTTCACCTATTCCGCCGCCCTTTGCGCCGTGGCCCTGGACCGCGGCGCGCGCATGGCCGAGCAGCACGGGATGGAGGGTGACGCACAGGCATGGCGGGCCGAGGCGGCGTACATCCGCCAGGCGATCCTGGAGGAGGCCTGGGACCCGCAACTTCGCTCGTTGACCGAGCACCTGGGCGGAGGCGGCATCGACGCCAGCCTGCTCGCCCTGCCGTTGCGCGGTGTCATCGCCGCCGATCACCCGAAGATGGTGGCCACCACGGCGGCCGTCGTTCGGCGTCTCGGTGCCGGCGACGGTCTGCTCTATCGCTATCTGCCCCACGAGTCCCCGGACGGCCTCCCCGGCGACGAAGGCGCCTTCCTGTTATGCAGCTTCTGGCTGGTGGACAACCTGGCAGGGCAGGGGCGCCTGGAAGAGGCCGGTGCACTGTTCGATTCCCTGTGCGGCCGCGCCAATCACCTGGGTCTGCTGCCCGAGCAGATCGATCCGGCCTCGGGCGCCTTTCTCGGCAATTTCCCGCAGGCCTTCAGTCACGTGGGCCTGATCTCCAGCGGCATCAATCTGTCCAACCATTGGAAAGGGGCATCGTAGGAGCCCGGTCCTCCGGGCGATAAATGATCCACCGATGTCCAGCCCGATCGCCCAGGGGACTGGGCACCCACGCTGCGTGGGGCCCCCGTAGGAGCCCGGTCCCCCGGGCGAAGAACGATCCACCGATGTCGGGGGCGGTTCACCCCCGGGGGGGCTGAGCTCCTGCGAGCGACCCGCAGGTCTTACCTGTGAACAACCTATTGAGAGATCACAGCTAGCGGTAGAGGCGCACCTCCTGGCGCCGGCCGCTCACGCCGCGATTGGCGCAGAACTCCAGGCTCTCGCCGTCGGCATAACTCACCTTCATGTTGAATCCTGCCCCCGGCGGGTGATTGAGTGCGATGCGGCGTCGTTCCCCCGGCTGCAGCCGCCCCTCGTAGAGGCTGGACTGGGACAACGCGTGGCTGAAGTCCAACCACACGGACTCGATCAGCACGTCGCTGTCGTTATGCAGGGTGACCAGCAGGGGACCCTCGCGGGCGTGATCGGCGAACACCAGCCAGCCCGCCAGCAGGCCTGCCAGGAAGAGCAGGGTCCCGCGCGAACGCAGGGTGTCCACCAGGCGGTCGTTCCATTTCGGGGGGGGTTGGGGCTCTGTCATCCGCGGCCTGCATGGCAGAAATGTAAGTATATTCTAATATACAGAGACTGCCCCTGTGCAGTGGGGTTCCATGGGGCCGGGGTTGTCCGCCCTGTCCGGCCCCCTTGGCGCAATATCCGGGTCAGACGATTCGATCGAAGTGCCCCATGAAGATCCGTATCAACCGATGTGTCAGCCACCACACCGTCGTGCAAGCTGCGATCAAGATACCAAGCCAGAGGTAGGGGGAGATCAGGTCCTGCGGTTGGCCGGGGCCCCACACCCAGTTCACGTTGCGATCCGGGCCGGAGAGGAGGAATGTCAGGATCAGGATGCCGGTACCCACCGCCACCCACGGTTTCCACGCGTCCTGATCGTAACCGAGACGCCATACGATCCAGAGCAACACGAAGGGCAACACAAGGTGATAGAGGGAAAGCAGGCGCACGAGCAGGGTGATGTCGGGATCGTACATGTAGTCCACGATACCGAGCGGTGTTGTCCCTCCCAGCAGGAGACTGCCGAGGAAGTCCATGATCCAGCCCATCTCCAGCAGCGCGACGGCCACCAGCATCATGCTGGCCAGGCGGGGGCTCGCGAACAGGGCGGCCAGCAGCCCGCCCATCAGCGCCACGTTGGAGAACCAGAGGAAATTCACCAGCCCATGTTCCAGCGTGTAGGCGGGGATGAGCACGGCGACGAACGCGAGATAAACCGCCTTGAACCACAACGGGATCATCGTTTCCCTGCCGCGGACGTCGACACCGCGAACTTCACTTCTTATTGTCTCCGAGTGCGGCGACTTTCGAGTGCAGGTTCTCCACGATCTCACGCTCGTCGCGGCCATAGCTGTCCGAATCGATGGGTTCACCGATGATCACGCGCACCCGTCCGGGATGCGGCAGGATCCGTCCGGGCGGCATGGCCTCCCTGGTCCCCTCGATCCACACGGGTATCACCGGCACCGGCTGTGCCCGAAGCACGACACCGATTCCCGGACGAAACTTCTGCAGGGCGCCGTCGGGGGAACGCTGACCCTCCGGGAACCAGATCAGGGTGTGGCCGCGCTTGAGGGCGGTCGCCGCCAGTGCCAGGCTGCTGCGCGGCGCCGCGCCCGGATCGATGGGCAGGATGCGCGCGGTGCGACTGAACCAGCGGGTGAGGCGACCGGAAAACATCAGCCCGGTCCATCCGGCCCAGTACAGAGATTCCAGTTGGCGCGCGCTCAGGGCCCGTATCAGCACCAGGGGGTCGAGCGCGCTCAGGTGCCGCGGCGCGATCAGATAGGGGCCGTTCTCGGGCATGCGTCCGCGGATCTCCACTCTCAGCAGGAGACGGGTGGCAAACCACAGAAGGCCCAGCAACATGCGCCCGGCCATCCTCCGCATGGGCCCGGGCGGAGCCAGTGCCTGTTCATGCTCCAGTTCCAGGAGCTCCTCCGGACTTTCGAGCGCCTGGGCCAGATCCTCGCTGCCTTCACCGGCCTCGGCGGAGCCCGCCGCCTCGCGCAGCAGTTCCCGCACCGTGCTCACCCGGGCGATGGCCGAGTCGTCCAGTTCGATCCCCGCATGCTCGCGCAGGGCCAGGCTCAGATCCACCCAGCCCAGCGAGTCGATGCCCAGATCCCGGCTCAGTCCGCTGTCCGGGGTGAGGCGCAGGTCGTGGAAGCGTTTCGCCAGGTAGTTCCACGTGCCCTCGGCGGCCGGATCCGACAGCAACTGCTGGTCTTCGGGGGACATGGATTCTCGCGAGACGGGTTCCGGTGCCGCCTCGCTGGCGTCGTCGCTTTCGCCCAGGCGCTCGAACAACTCTTCGAGCTTGTGGCGGCGGAGCTTGCCGAGGCGGGTGCGCGGCAACGGGTCCAGGGCGATACGCACCATGCCCGGCCGATGGTGGCTCGGCAGTTCACGGGCCGCTTCCTCCACCACCTTCTCGACGCGCTCGCGGAGGGCCTCGCCGGAGGACTCGCGCAGCACCCGGGGCTCCGGCACCACCACCGCCGCCAGGCGGTCCTCATGCGCCAGGACCCCCGCCTCACGGATGTCATCGGCTGCCGCCAGGGCCTTTTCCACACGCTCCGGGTCCACGTTCTCGCCGCCCGAAAGCACGATCATGGCGGACTCGCGCCCACGCAGGTAAAGATACCCGTCGTCGTCCAGTTCGCCGGTATCACCGGTATGAAACCAGCCGTCCTCGTCCAGGTCCTCGGCGGTCTTTTCGGGCAGGTTCCAGTAGCCGCCGAATACGTTCGGCCCCCGGGCCAGGACCTCGCCCGGCCCGTCGCGGGCGTCGATGCGCAGCTCCACCCCGGGCAGGGCGATGCCGGCGCTCTCCAGCCGGATCCGGTCCGGCGGATTGAAGGTGAGGATTGGCGAGGTTTCGCTCAGGCCGTAGCCGGTGGCGATCTCCCAGCCCAGGCCCTGCAGCCGGCGCCCCAGGTCCGGATCAAGCGCCGCGCCGCCGGACACCACCAGGCGCAGGTCCGGGGCCAGGCGCTTGTGCAGGCCGGCGAACATGCGGCGCCCCAGCCGCCAGCCCAGCCGCCGGCGCGCCGCCATGGATACCCCCAGCAGACCATGAAACAGTGCTGCGGCCAGCCGTCCGCGCCCGGCGATGCGCTCCTCCAGGGCGCTCCACACCGCCTCGTAGAGACGCGGCACCCCCAGCATGACCGTGGCCTCACCCTCGCGCAGGGCCCGCACGATCTGCGCGCCCACCAGGGAGAACGGGATGATGATCGGCGCCCCCAGAGTCAGGGGAATGAGGATCCCCACCGTGAAGGGATATACGTGATGAAACGGCAGCGGCACCAGGATGCGGTCCGTGTGATCCGCCAGGCCCTGTTCGCACAGGGCCTCCACGTTGCTGCTCAGATTGCGGTGGGTGAGCGGCACGCCCTTGGGCGGCCCGGTGGTGCCGGAGGTGTAGAAGATGGCTGCGAGGTCTTCGTCTGCGGCGACGGGCTCGGAGGGTTCTGGTGCCAGCAGGGCGCTCCACGCATCGGCATCGTCTGCATCATCCCCGAACAGGCGCAACTGGGCCTGCAGATCGAGATCCAGCGCCTCGATACGCTCGCGCAAAGCCGGGGTGGTGAAGATGAAGCCCGGGTCACAATCGGCGAGGGCGTGTGCCAGATCCTCAGAGGGCATCTGTACGTCCAGCGGCACCACCACGCCGCCGGCGTCCATCACACCAAGCGCCGAGACGATCCAGTCGGCGCTGTTGGGTGCCATGATGACCACGCGGTCACCGTGCTTGAGTCCCGCGGTCGCAAGCCCCGAGCCCAGCCGTCCGGCGCGTTCGAGAAGCTCGCCGCGTGTGGTCGTCCCGATGGAATTGCGATCCAGCGCCGCCACGCCCGACCGATCGCCGGGTACGGACCGCGCTGAAATCAGTTCAGCGAGGGTCAATGCCCTCGCCCTGGGGGCCTCCGGGGGCTTCGCGCAGCAGATCCAGCAACCCGTCGATAGCCGACGGGTCGGCGTTCTCGAACATGGCGCCAACGCCGGTGTCGGCCACCCGAATTACGAAGCAGTTCCAGATGCGGGTCTCACCGGCGTCGTTCCCGCCCGGGCCGAACCTCAGCCGCAGGCGTGCATAATCGGTCAGGTCCGCATTGGGCATCTCCAGATACAGGCCGCTGAGGCTGACATCGCGAACACGCCCCGTGACCTTGCGGCCCGGCACACCGGACAGGTACTCGATCATGGTGCCCATGTTCACGGCTCTGCGCGCCCCTTCGCGGCGTTCCATGTTCTCTCCTGAATCCTGCCGGGATCGTGTGCGCCCGGATGAGTTCTACATGCAGTGTAGTCCACCGACCTGGATGTCGCAGGACTTGGAGACGCAACGTTCACAACCGTGCCGACCAGGACGCTGGACAGCATGGCGGCGATGATCTAAGAGCGGAACAGGACCCCGGAGTCACGCTGTGCCCGGACTCAATGCCGACATCGCCGACATGTTCAACCGCCTGGCGGATCTTCTGGAGATCGAGGGCGCCAATCCCTTCCGCGTGCGCGCCTACCGCAATGCCGCGCGCACGGTGGGCGGCATGTCCAGGAGCATGGCCGACCTGATCGCGGAGGGCAGGGATCTCTCCGAACTGCCCGACATCGGCGAGGATCTGGCCGAGAAGATCGAGACCATCGTCAGGACGGGACGGCTGCCGCTGCTGGAGGAGGTCGAGCAACGCACGCCTGCCGCCCTGAGCGATCTCATGAAGATCGGGGGCCTGGGCCCGAAGCGGGTCCAGACGCTGTACCGGGCACTCGGCATCAAGAACGCGCAGGACCTCAAGCACGCCGCCGAGCAGGGCCTGATTCGCGGCCTCGAAGGCCTTGGCCCGAAGCTCGAACAGACCATCCTGAGCCGGCTGGCAGGTGCCCCGGGCTCCAAGGGCAAGCGCCACCGCCTGATCGATGCCGAGGCCGTTGCCGAGCCGCTGGTCGCGTATCTCGGGGAGACCGAGGGTCTGAAGGAGATCACCGTGGCGGGCAGCTACCGCCGTCGCAAGGAGACCATCGGCGATCTGGATATCCTGGTCACCGCCCGCAAGGGCTCGCCGGTCATGGACCGGCTGGTGGACTACGACCAGGTCTCGGAGGTCATCTCCCATGGCACGACCCGATCCACGGTGATCCTGCGCTCCGGCATGCAGGTGGATCTGCGTGTGGTGCCCCAGGTGGCCTACGGCGCCGCGCTGCATTACTTCACCGGCTCCAAGGCCCACAACATCGCGGTGCGCAAGCGGGCCGTCGACCGGGGCCTCAAGCACAACGAGTACGGCGTGTTCCGCGGCGACAAACGGGTCGCCGGGCGTTCCGAGAAGGAGGTCTTTGGCAGCGTCGACCTTCCGTACATCGAGCCCGAACTGCGCGAGAACCGCGGCGAGATCGAGGCGGCGGCGAAGGGCCGGCTGCCGAGGCTCATCACCCTGGACGACATCCACGGTGACCTGCATTGCCATACCCGGGCCACCGATGGGCGCAACTCCCTGGAGGACATGGTCGAGGCGGCCCGTGAGCGCGGCTACGCATACGTTTCCATCAACGACCATTCACGCCGCGTTGCCGTGGCACACGGCCTCGACAAGAAGCGCCTGCTCGCCCAGATCCGCGCGATCGACAGGTTGAACGAAAGGCTTGATGACATCGTGGTGCTCAAGTCCATTGAGGTGGACATCCTGGAAGACGGTTCCCTCGATCTCCCCGATGATGTGCTCGGCGAGCTCGACTTCGCCGTCTGCGCCGTACATTACCGGTTCAACCTGTCGCGCCAGAAGCAGACCGAGCGCATCCTGCGGGCCATGGACAATCCGCATTTCAACATTCTCGCCCATCCCAGCGGGCGGCTCATCGGCAGGCGCGAACCCTACGAGGTGGATCCGGAGCGCATCATGAAGCAGGCCGCCGAGTGCGGCTGTTGCCTGGAACTCAACGCCCAACCGGACCGGCTCGACATGGACGACAGCGCCTGTAGGATGGCGCGTGAGATGGGCGTCAAGGTTGCCGTCAGCACCGATGCCCACAGCACCGGCGATCTCGATCTCATGCGCTTCGGCATCGGTCAGGCGCGCCGCGGCTGGCTGGAGGCGGCCGACGTGATCAATACCCGGCCGCTCAAGGAGTTGAAAAGGCTGCTGAGGCGGCGCTGATCCGGCATCACTGCGCGGGCCGGATGTAGGAGGCCCGACCCCGGGCCGAACAACGATTCGTCGGGAGCGAATCGTCGCGCAAGCCCCATAGGGGTGAGGCCCAGGGATGGGCCGAACAATGGTGGAGGTCGGTCGGACTCGGCTGTTCGCGGCGGGGTCGCCGCTCCTACGGCGCAGCCGGGGCTGCGCCACACGCACAGATCGGCGGCCGCGGAATCATGCCCGTTCAACAGATTCCGGGCCGCCCCGGAAGACGGCAGGAGGTATCCCATGCCCCGCATCATCCTCATGCGTCATGGCGAAAGCACCTGGAACCGGCGCAAGCTGTTCACCGGATGGGTGGATGTAGACCTCACCGATGAGGGCAGACGCCAGGCCGCCGATGCCGCCGAAGTCCTTGCAGCCGAGGGAATCACTCCCGATCTGTGCTTCACCTCGGTGCAGATCCGGGCGATACGCACGCTCTGGATCGCGCTCGAGGGACTGAACATGGAGTGGCTGCCGGTGGTCCGTGACTGGCGCCTCAACGAGCGTCATTACGGGGCGCTGCAGGGATTCAGCAAGGCGCAGATCGCCGATCTGGTCGGCGAGGAGCAGGTACGCATCTGGCGCCGCTCCTGGGCCGAGCGCCCGCCGCTGCTCGATCCGGAGGACCCGCGTTTTCCCGGCAATGATCCGCGCTACGCGGAACTGGCGCCCCAGCAGCTGCCGCGCGGCGAGAGCCTCAAGGACACCGTGGCCCGGCTGGAGCCGGCCTGGACGGGGCCGGTGCGCCACGCCCTGGAGCAGGGTCGCACACCCCTGATCGTGGCCCACGGTAACTCCCTGCGTGGGGTGGTCAAGATCCTCGACGGCATCCCCGATGAGGTCATCCCAAGGGTGGAGATCCCGGTGGGCAGGCCGCTGCTCTATGAGCTCGATGACGCGCTACAACCCACGGAAAGCCGCTATCTTGGCCCGGTGCCCGAGGGGACGGTCCTGCCTCGCGAAGTACCGCGTCCGTAGGCCGGATAAGGCGCAGCGGCATCCGGCGCAATATCCTGGCCAGGCGGATGCGCTTCGCTTATCCGCCCTGCGCGGCTTATGCGTCATGGCCGGCGGTTCTCGTCGCGATCACGCTCCCTGGGTTTGAGCAGCGGAAACCCGCAAGTCTCACCCGGCGATAGGTCGCGATAGTGCCCGCGGTAGGCGATGGTGATGGGTGTCGTGGTGCAGGGGGCGCTGCGGATGCGCAGCATGTCGTGGTCGGCTTCCACGTCCAGTGTCTGGCCCCGGTAGTGCAGGCGCACCCGTGCCCGGTGCAGATCGTCGGGCAGCGCCGGATCGAAATGCAGCACGTTGGCCCACATGTCGATACCCAGGTAGCAGCGCTGCACCAGGTCGACGGTGCCGGCCATGGCGCCCAGATGGATGCCCTCGGGCGTGGTGCCGCCCTGGACATCGGCGAGGTCGCTGTCCAGGGCGCGCAGGAACAGGTGCCAGGAGCGGGCGCGATCCGCACGCGCCAGGACCCACGAATGCGCCAGCCGGCTCAGGGTGGAACCGTGGGAGGTGCGCGCGGAGTAGTAGTCGATGTTTCGCGGGATGGTGTCGTACTCGAAGGGATACCCGAGCTGCTCGAACAGCAGCGCCAGCTCCTCGGCCGAGAACAGGTAGAACAGCATCAGCACGTCGGCCTGCTTGGAGACCTTGTAGCGGTTCGGCGTGTCGCCCTCCGCCTCCAGGATGCGGTCGAGGCGGTGGATGTCGCCGTACTTCTCCCGGTAGCCATCCCAGTCGAACTCCTCCAGGTCGTCGTAACCCTCGAACTGGGAGATGATGCCCTCGGCGTTGATGGGCACGCGCAGCTTGCGGCTGATCTCCAGCCACCCCTCGAACTCCTCGTCGCCCAGCCCCAAACGCTCGCAAAGCTGGCGCCGCCGCTGACCCGGAAGCAGATCGATGACATCCAGCGCCCGGGTCAGGACCCAGGCCGCCATGACGTTGGTGTAGGCGTTGTTGTCGATGCCGCCGGCCGCTTCGGGATCCGTGTCCGGGTAGGCGGTGTGATATTCGTCCGGCCCCATGACCGCCTTGATCTCGTAGCGGTCCAGCGAAGGGTTGTAGGTGGAGATATCGGCCCAGAAGCGGGCGATCTCCAGCAGCATCTCGGCGCCGTAGAAGTGCATGAACTCCTGATCGCCGGTGGCCTGGTGGTACTGCCAGATGTTGTAGGCGACGGCCGCGTTGATGTGGCGCTGGCGGTGGGAGGTGTCGGGGAGCCAGCGGCCCGAGTCCGGGTTGAGATGCAGGTGCTGGGTCTCCTCCCGCCCGTCGCTGCCGCTCTGCCAGGGGTACATGGCACCCCGGCAGCCGGCCTCCTTCGCGGCCCGGCGCGCCTCCGTCAGGCGGCGATAGCGGTAGCGCAGCAGGGCGCGGGTCAGGATGGGGATGCGCAGGCTCAGGAAGGGGAAGATGAACAGCTCATCCCAGAAGATGTGCCCCCGGTAGGCCTCCCCGTGCCAGCCCCGGGCCGGCACGCCGGTGTCCAGGTCGATGGAGTGTGGCGAAACCGTCTGCAGCAGATGGAAGATGTGCACGCGCAGCTTGAGTTCCGTCCCGGACGCTGCATCACCGTCCAGGCTGATGTCACACTCGTTCCAGAGATGCGTCCAGGCCAGTTCGTGGGCAGCGCGCAGCTCGTCGAAGCGCCCGGCGTGGCCCAGCGCTCTCAATGACTCGATGCCCGGTTCCGAGATGGCCCAGTCTCGCGAAGAGTACATGGCGAGAATCTTTTCAATCCGCAATGTGCTATTCGCCTGCACGGTACAGTCGATCTCCTGCGTGATGCGCTGTCCGTCCCTGATCGTCCGACGCTGCGCGTCAATCGGTTCTTCGTCCCTGTACAGGCGCGTGCGAGCCGCCTGGGCGACGCCCAGTTGTGACTGGTTGGTGCGGGCGCGCAGGAAGATGGTCTCCTCGCCCCGGTGTTCCCGCTCCAGGACCTCCAGGTGCCGGTTGGCCAGATCGCGGTAGCGGGCCACGCCGCTGTTGGTGACGCCGCCGTCCAGGGCCGAGCGCACGGTGATCTGCCCGGACCAGTCCTCGGCGGTGAGTTCCACGCAAAGCCCGGCCAGATGCGGATCGGCCATGCTGACCACGCGGCGCTCGTGCCAGCCCGTGGTGTGCCCGCGGGCGTCGCGAAAGCGCAGCTCGCGGCACAGCAGGCCGCGCCGCAAATCCAGCGTCTGGCGCAGTGAGAGGATCTCCACGTCGTCCATGGAGAACCACGGACCGTCGTCGATGCGAAACGTCAGCGGCAGCCAGTCGGGCAGGTTGACCAGGTCCTCGTTCTCGACCTTGCGGCCCGCCACCTCGCTCACGAGCCGGTTGTACCCGCCGGCCAGATAGGTGCCGGGGTAGTGCACGTCGTCGGCCCGGCTGTCGGGCGCGGCGCCGCGGGTCGCGAAATAGCCGTTGCCCAGTGTGCACAGCGCCTCGCGAAGCCCCTCCTGATCGGGACGGTAGCCTTCGTAGACCAGGGACCAGGTCCCTTCCTCGTGAACCGGGGTGTCGTCCCGGTCCGGCGCGGGCACCTCGTGATTGCCTGTCTCTCGGGTGCCGGTAGAACTCATTGCCCACTCCCCTCCGTCGCATCCGGGTCCGCGGTGATTTCGGTCAGCCATTGAAGGAACCGCTTCACGTCCCGTGTATCGGACAGAGTGTAGTCGGCCGCCGATTTCCGCATCTCCTCGTGGCGCACGGCGACGCACAAACCGTGGCCGGTGAGCGCGTGAAAGGCATCCTCGTCGGTGATGTCGTCGCCCACGTAGATCGGGACGGCGGCGGATCGCCCGGCATCGATATGCTCGAGCAGCCAGAGCACGGCGCGGCCCTTGTCCCAGTCGATGTCGGGGCGCAGCTCGAAGACCTTCTTGCCGTGGCCCCGATACAGGCGCGGGTGCTCGGCCAGCACCTCGTCCACCACGGCTCCGACCCGCTGGACGTCCGTATCCGGGACGCGCCGGTAATGCACTGCGATGGAGTATCGCTTGCGCTCGAGCGCGCAACCCTCGATCTCCGCAAGGCGGTCCTCGAGCTTGCGTTCCGCCTCGTCGAGTTCAGGGAGGAACTCCTCGCCCATCCTCAGGCCCTGGTCCGTGCCCTCGGGTCCGATGATCTCGAAGCCATGGCTTCCCGCGTACCAGACGCGATCCAGGGCGACCAGTTCCCGAAGCCTTGCAAGGTCTCTGCCGCTCACGATGACGACCGGGCAGTGCCTGGCCAGTGCCGCCACCGTGGAACGCATGTCATCGTCGAGCAATGCCCGGTTATGATCCTCGACGATGGGCGTGAGCGTGCCGTCATAATCGAGAAACACCGCCGGTTTTCGGTCCGCCAGACTGTGCCCGATCTCGTCCTGGCGATCCCAGACCGAAGGCAGATTGGCGAGCGTCTTGACTGTCAGGCCGGTACCGGGGCTGCACCGCAGTTCGCTCAGATCATGTACGACGATATCCGCGCCGGCCTCTTTCAGCGCATCGCCGACGTTGCCGCGTGCCACGCCGATCGCGAGGCCGAAGCCGCCCCGGACCGCGGCCTGTATGCCCGCTATCGCGTCTTCGAATACCGCGCTGTCACCGGGCGCGGCGCCGAGCCGGTGTGCGGCCTCGAGCAGCATATCCGGTGCCGGTTTTCCGGGGATGCCAAGCCGCGCCCTGTCTTCGCCGTCGACCCTGGCACCGAAGCGGTCGAGCACGCCGGCACTGCGCAACACCGCCTCTGCATTACGGCTTGAAGAAAACACCGCCGTCGGGATGCCGGCGGTGCGCAAATCTTCGAGGAGGCGGAGGGTCCCCGGGTACGCCCGGACCGGGTTTGCCTCGAGCCATTCATGGAAATAGCGGTCCTTGCGATTGCCGAGGCCACACACGGTTTCCTTGTCCGGTCCGTCGTTCTCGTTTCCGTCCGGAAGCTCGATGCCCCGTGAATCGAGAAAACTTCTGATACCGTCACTGCGGGGCTTGCCGTCCACGTATCGCCGGTAATCGCTGCGGGGATCGAACGGTGTGAACGCCTCGCCGAGGTGATCCGCGCGCCTTCGCAGATACTCGTCGAACAGACGCTTCCATGCGCCGGCATGTGCCTTCGCCGTGTCGGTGACCACGCCGTCCATGTCGAAAAGGGCGGCCGCGAGGTTCGTCCGTGCAGCGGTGTGTCTGATCATGCAGGCTCCTCCGTCGATCCCTTCCGTTCTCGGCCCCACAGCCGCCGGGCGCGTCCCGGTGAATATCCCGTTCCCCATGGGTGCAAGACCGATTCTGCGCCTTCCCGGTGTGCCCGGCATGTATTTCGGTGCGCGCTGGGCGGGCAACGCAATGATCTCATTGTGTTCGTGAGGTGGGTCGGGACAGCCGTGCGACCGGGGTGTTCGATGCGTTCGCGGGACGATGATGACAAGGTTCCGCGAGCCGGGGCGGATCACGGGTCGGCGGTCGGCGTGATGGGAGACGCGGTCACAGGGGACACCGAGGCCAACAAAGCATTTGTGCCCGCCAAGACGCGAAGCATACAGAGGACACCCCGGTTGCACGAGGTACCCTGTCTATGGATCGATTCTGCCCGCGTGCTGCAGCTTTACGAGGGAAACTGTCTTTTCTCTGTGACCTCTGTGACAAAAAGGCGCCTTTCCACCCTTCACCTTCTCGAACGTCACCTCGGCGTATAGCTGAACTTCTGGCCGCCGATGCTCGCTTCGTACATGAGTCCGCCCTTGGCGACCGTGAACACCGCCATGCCCCGGTAGTAGCTGCCCACCGTGCGCGCATCGCGCCGGCCGCCGCTGGCGCCAGCCGAGGTGCCCGTGGTGCCTGCGCCGGCCTGGGCGCCGGCGGTGATGGCGACTGCCGAGGCCTGTGCGCCGAACTCGAAGTTGCCGCCGGTGAACTCCCGGAATGCCCGTTCGTCCTCGAAGAAGATCATCTGGCTGAAGGCCTGCCCGCCCAACTGGAGGCCGATGGTCACCTGCGCCATGCTGGTATCGCCCACATGCTCGCCCTGGGCGTAGACCCGCCCTTCGCCGTAGGCGCCACCGATGCCGATGCCGCCCTTGCCGATGGTGGGGAATACCGCATACCCGTAGGCATGGTCGAAGAAGTCGCGGCTCTCCATGGCATTGCGAAATATCTCCATGGTTTCCTCGTAGCGGTCGGCCCATGCCTGGGACGAGGACATGAGAAGCAGCAGCAGGATCCAGAGGGGGAAACGGATGGTGCGCATGGGTGTGGCCTCACGAGGCTTGTTCAATGTGCGGAAATTCTACTGCATCCGGACACGAAACACTGTGATCGAACACCTGTCGCCACGGGTCACCGGGATTGCCCGCGATGTACCGGGGATTCTGCCGTAGAGGACCCGTGTGGCGCCCGCCATGTTTCCGTTCCGCGCGCCTTTCCGGCCGGGTCCGCCTCATTCGACCGGCGGCCGGGTCCTGTCGCCTTCGTCCGTCCATGTGCCGCGCCGGCACAGGACGCCCATGGCGCAATGCCGGCACACCGCCGCATCGCCCCATGCGGGCACGGACGCGCCGTTGCGAAGCTGTGCCACCAGTTCGAGCAGCCGCGCACCCACGGCATCCCGGAGCTGCGCCAGCGCCTTACCCTCAAGACAGGCCCCGGGAACCACCTTGTCCCGGTCGAGCTGCAGGTATTCAACCCGGACCGCATCGGGGAGCAGGAGCGCATAGGTGGGTAGCTGCACCGCCTCGCCGTCATCCACGTCCGTCTGATCGGGCGGCGGGCCGGTCTTGTAGTCGATCACGGCGGGACCCTGATCACCGGTATCGATCCGGTCGAGCCGCCCCTTCAGCACCAGTGCGTCGTGGAAGGGCTGCTGCAACTGCGCCTCGGTGCCATCGACCCGCCACTCGCGCGCCCGGGCAATGGCCCAGTCCAGGTAGGCAGGGATCAGCGCGCGCCATCGGGCCAGCCAGCCCCGGTGCATGAAGTTGTCCTCCAGATCCCGCCGGAAGACCGCCTCGCTGATCGCCTCCAGCAGTTCCCGGGCCTTCGGGCGAGCAGCCTCGTCCAGAGGCCCGCGCCACGGACCGGGCAGGTCCGCCACCCCGCCATGGAAGGCCTGCAGGCACAGATGCACCCGCTCGCCGTAGTCGGCCTTGCTCAGTGCCTCGGCCAGTTCCTCCTGGGGCGCAAGTCCCAGCCCCCGGGCCGCGTAGAAACGGTAGGGGCAATCGATGAGATCCTGGTGCGCGCTGGCGGAGAGCTTCGCGGGTACGCGCGCGGGCGGCAGCACCGGCGCGGGGCGCGACGGCGCCGGCGGCAATGGCCGCGTGTCGGGGCTCGCGACGGCCGCGCCGGGGTGGTCGAGCCATGTGGCCAGCGTCACGTCGTCCAGGGACTGCGACCAGGCAAGCCGATGAAAGGCATCGATCAGTTCCACCCATGGGGCGGGCCGCTGCGGGCCGCCCTCGCGTTCCCGCTGCCAGGTGATGAGTACCCGGGGTGCCGCCTCCAGCAGGCGCCGGAAGCGCCCGCGCTGGCGGATGACCCGGTCGTGCCAGGTCTCCAGGTCCAGGGCGTGGCGCACCCCATCGTTGAACAGGGCACGCACCGGCGCATGACCCGGCAGATGTTCCCGGTCCGCCGCAGCGATGATCAGCGCGTCGAAGCGTGCCAGGCCGGTTTCGCCCAGACCGAGCAACTGCACGGGTGCGGGCCGGGGGTGCGGCAGGAAGTGGCGGGTCTCCAGCACGCGGCCCAGCCAGGTACGGAACTCGCGCCAGTCCATGGACAGGGGGCGCTGCCGCAGGTCCCCTTCCATGGCAGCCAGTTCCTCCAGGATCCGGCGTCCCGCCGGATCCTCGTCCAGGGCCCGGTCCATGCCCAGGCGTTCCAGGCTGTCGCGCAGGGCGCGCATCAGCCGGTCTGCCGGACAGGCAGGCCCGTTGATCAGTCCCTTCAGGGGTTGCGCGGCGTGTTCCAGTGCGTCGAGCAGGGTGCCGGCGGCCCGGGCGCCGGATTCCCCCGCCGGTCCCAGCCGCCGGGTGCGCTGCGACAGATGGCTGCGCATGCGCCCGAGGCCGCGCGGGATGTTCTCCCGCAGCATCACGTCCTGTTCCAGGCGGTACACGGCGAACAGGTGTTTCTCCCGGTCGTGTCCTGGAAGGACGAAGGAGGACTTGAGCACATCCATGAGCGGCTGGTAGGCGAAATCCTCCTCCAGCGCCTCCAGCCAGCGTTCCAGGGCGGCCGCCGCCCGGGTGGTCGACAGTGCCCAGCCGCCCGGGTCGTCCAGATCGATGCCGGCCCGTTCCAGAAGGGCGCGCAGGCGCCGGGCCAGGCGACGGTCGTCGGTGACCACGCCGATACGCGTGTGGCCCTCCAGAAGCCAGGCGCGGATGCGGATGTCCAGGGCCGCGGCCTGGGCCTCGGCATCCTCGGCGGCGAGCAGGGCCACGCGATCCGCGGCGGGGCTCCGGGGATGCCTTTCCGCGAAGCGCAGGGCCCGGTCGCGAAGCGGCGCACCGTCCGTGTGAAACACCTGGTCCAGAAATGCGCCGAAGGGCGTGTCGTCGGTGCCGGGCGGGGCATCCGGCGCCGGGAGCCCGGGCGCGGCCGGTGCGGGCACCAGCCAGTGGGCTCGTCCCGCACGGGCGAGGCCGCCCAGCAGGGCCGCCTCGGCGGGCAGGACCTCGTCGTAGCCGGCCACGTAGAGGTGGTCCGCGGCGATCCCGTCGGGGTCCAGGGCGGCCAGGGCGCGCAGGTAGCGGGCGTCCGGGTCCTCCCGGCCCTCGGCATGCTGCTGCGTCAGCCATGCCTGCCACAGGGTATGGACAATGCGGGCCTCACGTCCCAGAGATTCCAGACAGCGACCGACATCCGCCCCCAGGCCGTAAGCTGCCCGCAGCCGCTCTACGAAGGCCTCGTACTCGGGCGGCGGCGTGGTGCCGCCCAGGGTGAGTTCACGGAACAGTTCCAGGAGCGTGTCGGCCAGCCGCCACGGATCGTGCCGCCCGAACAGTTGCGCGTGCGCGCGCAGGGATTCGAACAGCAGCAGTTCCCGGCCGTGGGCGCCCAGGGTCGGGACATCCGGGGGGATCGCCTCGGAGATCCACTGGCGCATGGACGTGATGCGGGGTCCCAGCAGGGCACCGGAACCCCGCTCGTGCGCCGCTTCCAGCAGCAGCCGGCGAAGCCGCGCGTCCCCGTGGGCACGGGGGCGCAGCACGGTCACGCGGGTCAGGTCGGGTAGTTGGTCCCGGTGGTCTTCGATGATGCGCCGGGCCAGCCAGGCCAGGGGATCTGCGCCGGGGGCGGCGCCATGCACCCGGGAGTCGCGTCCCGGGTTCACTGTCAGCGTTCCAGGTACTTGAGCTTGTCCGGCTTGCCGTCCCATTCCTCGGCATCGGGCGGCGCGTCCTTGCGGGTGGTGATCACCGGCCACTGCCGGGAGAGTTCGGCGTTGAGTTCCAGGAACGCTTCCTGGCCTTCCGGTACATCATCCTCGGGCACGATGGCCTCCGCCGGACATTCCGGTTCGCACAGGGTGCAGTCGATGCATTCCTCGGGATCGATCACCAGAAAGTTGGGGCCCTCGTGGAAACAATCCACGGGGCAAACCTCCACGCAGTCGGTGTACTTGCACTTGATGCAATTCTCGATGACGACGAATGTCATGGTCATTCTCCTGCAATCTCGTGGCATCAGTGTATCGACAAGGCCCGTGGATTTCGAGCGTGTCCCGCGGGTTCGCGGTGCGGGGTCGCGGATAGGTTGAACGGACCGAAACGGATTCGGAGAGGGCCGGTGGCCACAGAGGGTACAGAGGGCACAGAGATGGGAAAAAGGCTGCGCCGTGTATCGGGAGCCCGCCCCCTGGATGGCGTTCCTCTGCGCAGGGTGCCGGGGCGAAGGCCTGCCCGTACGAACGGAAGACCTGATGCGCCACAGAGGGCACAGAGGTCACAGAGGAAAGAGGATCACGTAACCACGGAATGGGCCGAGGCACGCCACCCGAAAGGCGGGCCCCCGATACCGTGCGCAACATTTATCTTTTCTCTGTGTCCTCTGTGTCCTCTGTGTCCTCTGTGGCTCAAACAGGAATGCTCAACCCAGTAGCGCGACGGCTGCTGTTCCAGCCCATGGCGTGCACGGACCGACCTTGATTTCTCTTTTTATCCTGTGTGTTCCACCAATTTCGTGAAGCAATTTGGGAGCTGTGCTATGTTCAGAAGGTGATGATGGATGCGGCGGGCCCGGATGGTAGAACCACGGCGCCTGCTGCACCTCCGCCGGAACAACAAGAAGAACAATCGTAGCGGGAACGCAGTCTCGCACACCCCGACCCGGGGGATGCCGGGCTGTCCGTGGTGAGGTCTGCTGTAATGGGCGACGAAGGGCAAGGCGGCCCGCGGGCCGGTCTGGGTGGACGCCGTCACCTGCCGGTGATCTTGGTGCTTTGCGCGGGCATCCTGCTGTCGCTAGCCGTCTTTTGGTTGCTGCGCAGCGAGGATCGTTCGCTCCATGATGCCTTTTATGCGCTGTGGGCCGGTCTGCTGGTCACGGCGTTCCTGGGTGTGGTGGTGGCGTTTCGCGAACGCGGCCTGGCCCGTATCGAGCAGGCCCATCGCGAATGGCTTGATGCCTTCGACGCCGTGCGCCACCCCATCTTCCTCCATGACCGCAAGGGCCGCCTGCTGCGGGCCAACCGCGCCTACGCCGAACGCGCCGGGCTCGATTACCGTCAACTGATCGGGCGGCGGTACTGGGAGGTCTTTCCGCCCGGGGACCAGCCGCTGCCGCGTTGCCGGCTGGAACTGGAGGCGGAGGATGGCGCGCACCACGAGGGGGAAAGCAGCGGGGAGGCGCTGGACGAGGTCGTGCTGGAAAGCGGCGAGATCTTCCTCTCCCGCGCCTTCGCGGTTCGGGATGACGCCGGACGCTACCGCTACTCCATCCACGCCATGGAGGACATCACCGAGCAGCGGCGCGCGCAGGAGAGCCTGTGGCGGCATGTGGAACTCCAGGACATCGTGCGCAACATCTCCACCCGCTTCCTGAAGCTCGGTGCGCACGGGACCGATGAGGGGATCGATGCGGCGCTGCGCGAACTGGGCAACCACGTGGGGGCCGATCGCTGCTACCTGTTCCAGTTCTCGGAAGACGGCACCCGCATGGACAATACCCACGAGTGGTGTGCGGAGGGGATTGCGGCGCAGATGCCGAGCCTGCGCGGCCTCCCGACCGCGGGTTTCGGATGGAGCCTGGAACGGTTGCGGAGCTTCAAGCCGGTCGCGGTACCCCGGGTCTCCGACGTGCCGCCGGCTTCGCCGGAACGTGCCCATTTCGAGGCAGGCGAAGTACAGTCATTGTTGCTGGTGCCCGTGGTGCTGGGTGAGCGCCTGATGGGCTTCATCGGGTCCGACCGGGTGCGCACGGAGCGGGGTTGGGATGACTTCGACCTTCGTTTGCTGCAGGACGCCGCGGCGGCGATCGCCTATGCCCTCGCGCAACGGGACACGGAGCGGGCAGTGCAACGGCTGGATCGTGTGCTCATCACATTGAGCCATGCCAACGCGGCGCTGGTGCACGCCGACCATGAGGATGAACTGCTCCGGCGGATCTGCGACGTCATCGTGTCGGATGGGGGCTTCCGGGCAGCCTGGGTGGGCTACGGGACCCCGGACGGGGGCTTGAACATGAGGGCCTGCGCAGGCGACTGCTGCGCGGCGATCGAGGCCATGGCAACGCGCTGGTCGGGGAATGAGACCGCGCAGTGTCCCTGCGGCAAGGCCCTTCACAGCGGCCGAACGCAGGTCTTCAACGAGATTCCCGAAGATGTTCAAAGCGCCCCCTGGGGCGAGGATCTGCGGTCCTGCGGCATCGGCTCCACTGCGGCGCTGGCGCTGTTTGCGGACGGCGAGCTCTTCGGGTCGCTCAACGTTCATGCCGATGAGCCCGGCGTCTTTACCGAGGCGGTTGTCGACCAACTGGAAGAGCTGGCGCGGGACCTGTCCTACGGACTGGGAGCGCTTCGGATCAAGGCGGAGCGCGACGAGGCGCACGGGGCGCTCGGCAAGACTCTCCTGCAGACCGTCGAAGCCGTGGCGCGGGTCGTGGAGATGCACGATCCCTATACGTCGGGCCACCAGCGGCGGGTGGCCGACCTGGCGTCGTCGATTGCCGCGGAACTGGGCCTCGATGCACATCGCATCGAAGGCGTCCGGGTGGGTGCCCAACTCCATGACATCGGCAAGATCGCGGTCCCGGCCGAGATCCTCACACGGCCGGGGCGGCTGAGTGACATGGAATACGGCTTGATCAAGGGCCATGCCCAGACCGGTTACGACATCCTCAAGGATGTGAGTTTCCCCTGGCCCGTGCGGGAGATGATCCTGCAGCACCATGAACGCCTCGACGGTTCGGGCTATCCGTTCGGGCTGAAGGGTGGGCAGATCGTTCTCGAAGCCCGCATCCTCGCGGTCGCCGACGTGGTCGAGGCGATGACCACGCACCGCCCTTACCGCGCGGGCCTCGGCATCGACCAGGCGTTGACCGAGATCGAGCAGGGACGGGGCCACCTGTACGATCCCGCCGCAGTGGACGCCTGCCTCCGCCTGTTTCGTGAAAAGGGTTTTCAATGGGAATGAGCCGGGTCGAAGCGCCGGGCGGTATGAACGGAAAGTCTGATGTGCCACAGAGGGCACAGAGATAAGAGAAGGGCTTCGCCGTGTATCGGGCGCCTGCCTCCTGGATGGCGTTCCTCTGCGCAGGGTGCCAGGTCGAAGCGCATGCCGGTACGAACAGAAAACCTGATGCGCCACAGAGGGCACAGAGGTCACAGAGGGTAGAGGATCACGTAACCACGGAATGGGTCGAGGCGCGCCACCCGAGAGGCGGGCACCCGATACCGTGCGCAATATTTATCTTTTCTCTGTGACCTCTGTGACCTCTGTGGCCAACAACAGCCCTTTCTGTCCTCTGTGGCTCAAACGCGAATGCTCAATCCAGCAGCGCGCGCAGACGGTACAGGGCTTCCAGGGCCTCCCGGGGGGAGAGGCTGTCCGGGTCCAGCGCCTCGAGGGCCTCGCGCAGGGCCTCGGCGGCGGGATCGGCCGGGGAGGCCGCCGAACCGTCCGTATTGAACAGCCCCAACTGAGGGTCGTGGGGCGCGCCGGACAGGTTCTGGCGTTCCAGTTCCGCGAGGCGCTGGCGGGCCATGCGGATCACGTCCGCCGGCACGCCGGCCAGGGCCGCAACGTGCAGGCCGTAGCTCTGGTTGGCGGGCCCCTCCTTGACGGCATGCAGGAACACGATGCGGTTGCCGTGTTCCACCGCGTCGATGTGCACGTTGGCGATGGTGTCGTGCCGCTCGGCCAGGGCGGTCAGTTCGAAGTAGTGGGTCGCGAACAGGGTGAACGCCCGGTTGTGCCGCGTCAGGTGTTCGGCACAGGCCCAGGCCAGGGACAGGCCATCGAAGGTGGAGGTGCCGCGCCCGATCTCGTCCATGAGCACCAGGCTCTGCCCGGTGGCGTTGTTGAGGATGTTGGCGGCCTCCGTCATCTCCACCATGAAGGTGGAACGCCCGGAGGCCAGGTCGTCGGATGCGCCGATGCGCGTGAAGATCCGGTCCACCGGACCGATCACCGCCCGGCGCGCCGGCACGAAGCTGCCCAGATGGGCCATGAGCACGATCAGCGCGGTCTGGCGCATGTAGGTGGATTTGCCGCCCATGTTGGGGCCCGTGATCACCAGCATGCGGCGCCCATCGTCCAGGCACACGCCGTTGGCCACGAAGGGCTCGTCCAGCACCCGTTCCACCACCGGGTGGCGCCCGTCCTCGATGAGCAGACCCGGGTCATCGGTGAGTTCCGGTGCCGTGTAGCCCAGGGTTTCGGCCCGTTCCGCGAAGCAGGCCAGCACGTCCAGTTCCGCCAGGGCGCCGGCTGTGCGCTGCAGGGCGGGCAGGGGCTCCAGCAGGGATTGCAGCAGGGCCTCGTACAGGGCCTTCTCCCGGGCGAGGGCCCGCTCCCGGGCGGAGAGCACCTTGTCCTCGAAGGCCTTCAGTTCCGGGGTGATGAAGCGCTCGGCACCCTTGAGGGTCTGGCGCCGGGTGTAGTCATCAGGCGCCCTGTCCGCCTGGGTGCGGCTGATCTCGATGTAATAGCCGTGCACCCGGTTGTAGGCCACCTTGAGATTGGCAATGCCCGTGCGCTCCCGCTCGCGCGCCTCCAGGTCCGACAGGAACCGGTCGGCGTTCTCCGACAGGGTGCGCAGCTCATCCAGTTCCGAGTCGTAGCCGGGCGCGATGACTCCGCCGTCGCGGACGAGGACCGGCGGCTGTTCGATGATGGCCCGGCCGAGCAGTGTCACCACGTCCGGGTGTTCGTCGATCGCCTCGGCCAGTGCCCGCAGGCGGGGCGATGCCAGCGGCGAGAGCAGGGTCTGCAGTCCGGGCAGCACGGCCAGCGAGTCGCGCAGGGTGACCAGATCCCGGGGCCGGGCCGAGGCCAGGGCCACCCGGGTGAGGATGCGTTCCAGATCGCCGGTACGGCGCAGGTAGTCGTGCACGTCCCGGTAGGCGTGTCCGTCCAGCAGTTCGGCGACGGCTCCGTGGCGGGCCTGCAGGTCCTCCCGGCGGCGCAGGGGCTGGTGGATCCAGCGCGACAGCAGGCGGCTGCCCATGGCGGTGGCGGTCTCGTCCAGTACCGCGGCCAGGGTGTTGTCGGTTCCGCCGGCCAGGTTGCGGGTCAGTTCCAGGTTCCGTCGCGTGGCCGCATCGAGAATGATGCCGTCCTCGCGGCGTTCCACCCCCAGCCCGGTGATGTGGGGCAGGGCACTCATCTGCGTATCCTGCACGTACTGCAGCAGGGCGCCCGCGGCGCCGGTGGCGAGATCCATGTCCTCGCAGCCGAAGCCCGACAGGTCCCGGGTGCCGAAATGACGCAGCAGCAGATCCCGCGCGGCGTGCGTCTCGAAATGCCAGACGGGTCGCTGTCGGGTGCCGCCACGCCGGGCCCCGGGCGCCGCGTGACCCTCGGGAAGGAGCAGTTCCGCCGGGTTCAGCCTTTCCAGCTCCCCGGCCAGGGCCTCGGCGCCCGCCAGTTCCTGAACCCGAAAGCGCCCGGTGCTCACATCCAGGGCGGCCAGCCCGTGACGATCGCCATGTCCGCACAGGGCCACCAGCAGGTTTTCCCGCCGCTCATCGAGCAGGGCCTCCTCGGTGACCGTGCCCGGCGTGACGATGCGCACCACCTTGCGCTCCACGGGGCCCTTGCTGGCGGCCGGGTCGCCGATCTGCTCGCAGATGGCCACCGATTCACCCTGGCGCAGCAGGCGCCCCAGGTAGCTCTCCACCGCGTGCACCGGCACACCCGCCATGGGGATGGGCTCTCCGGCGGACTGGCCGCGGCGGGTAAGTGTGATGTCCAGGAGCCGCGCGGCCCGCACCGCATCGTCGTGGAACAGTTCGTAGAAGTCCCCCATCCGGTAGAACATCAGGATGTCCGGGTACCGGGACTTGATGCCCAGGTACTGCTCCATCATGGGGGTGTGCCGGGGCGTCTTGGCGGGGGCTGGGGCGTCGGACATGGAAGAGGATTCTACTCATCCCGGCACGCGCAAGGCCACTGAACCCGCGTTGGCGGCCGGCTTGGGACCGGCCTGTCGCCGGGGGCATCCCGGCCCGACCTCGCCATGGGTCGGCGGGGTAGTGGAGAGAAATCCGTTTCCCGCTATAGTAAGAGGTATGAGTGGATCTCGCGCGTCCCGACGCCTGCGGCCCGTCCTCCCCGGCCGTCTCTTTCCCCGGCCGGCGCCCAATAGCAGAAATGACATGATGTGTATACCGCATCATGCTGATTCCTTTTAACTAATACCACACGAGTCCCCGTGGATTCGTGCGGTTTCTTGCCCCCGCAATTCAAGGAGGTGTAGGCACATGACCACATGGGTGATCGTTGCAGATGCAAGCCGTGCGCGCATATTCAGCGCCGAGAAGTCGTTCAGTGCCCTGGAGACGGTCGAGGAGATCAGTCACCCGGAAGGGAGACTCCATGAGCAGGATTTCAACTCCGACCGCCCGGGACGCAGTTTCGACAGTACCGGCGACGGGCGCCACGCGATGGGCAAGGAGGTCCCGCCCAAGAAGCACGAGGCCGTACGATTCGCCAAGTCCCTGTGCGATCGTCTGAACAACGCCCGGGCCACCGGCCTGTTCGAAAAGCTCTATATCGTCGCCTCGCCGTCGTTCCTCGGCACCATGCGCCAGTGCATGAACGAGGTGACCCAGAAATCCATCGCGGGTGAACTGGACAAGAACCTGACCACGCACGACACCGCCACCATCCGCAGCCATTTGCCCAACTTCCTCTGACCCCCGCCCGCGGCCGGGTGCCCTGTCACCGGGCCCCGGCCCGCGGGATGACATCCATCATGCGCAACCGTTAAAGTGCCCGGGTGCGGCCGGATTTGCCAGCCGAACCCGGATACATCTCCGGTCTGCATGACCTCGGGTAACGGCACCTTGAACCACGAAGACGAACAACTCTCTGTACTCGCCCGGGAGACGGGCGATGCCCTCGCCCGCGCGGGGGTGCGCCTGGTGACGGCGGAATCCTGTACCGGCGGCTGGATCGCCAAGCTGCTCACCGACATGCCCGGCAGCTCCGCCTGGTTCGAGCGGGGTTTCGTCACCTACAGCAACGAAGCCAAGACCGAACTCCTCGGGGTGCCGGCCGCGTTGATCGCCGAACACGGCGCCGTCAGCGAGCACACGGTGTGCGCCATGGCGGCCGGGGCACTGGAACACAGCCGCGGTGACCTGTCCGTGGCCGTGAGCGGCGTGGCCGGCCCCGGCGGGGGCACCAGCGCCAAGCCCGTGGGTACGGTCTGGCTGGCATGGTCGGGTGGCGGCAGGGAGAGCGGGGCCAGGCGCTTTCACTTCGACGGCGACCGGGACGCCGTGCGGCGCCAGGCGGTGGCGGCGGCACTGGAGGGTATTCTGGATCGCCTCGATGGGGGTTCCGGTGATTGATGGTGTCCGCGCATGAGCGCGAATGCCGGTCAATGTGGATGATCCGTTCCCCGCACCGGCGCCGCCCCTGTCCCGATCCCCGGCGCTTTCACCGGAGTGCCCGGCCCTGGCGGGCGCCCCCGGATTCTGGTTGAATGGGCGGCACGTCCTCACCGAGGCAGAGACTCATGGATGAGACTCACGACACCTCCGGGTCTCCGGGCCCGTCCCATCAGCGGCTGTTCTTCGCCCTCTGGCCGTCGGATGCGGAGCGCCGCGCGCTGGCACGCTGGCGCGATGCATTGCCGAAGCTGCGCGGGCGGTTCGTGCCCGCCGGCAATCTGCACATGACCCTGGCCTTCGCCGGCTCCGTCGATGCCGTGACGCGTGACTGCCTGGTGCAGCGGGCGGCCGATGTGCGCGGCGAGCCCTGTACGGTGCAACTGGACAGGCTGGGGCGCTTCTCACGGGGTCTGATGTGGGTGGGGCCGCAAACCTGTCCGGCGCCCCTCGCCACGCTCGCCCGCTCCCTCTCCGGCGTCTTGGCCGACTGCGGGCTCGAACCCGATTCGAGACCCTTCCACGCGCACGTCACCCTGGCGCGGGCCATGCGCACGCGGTTGCCGGACGCGGCCGCGCCGAACCATGTCTGGCGGCTGGATCGGTTTTGCCTGGTGTGTTCCCGCCCCGGGCAGGGATACGAAGTGCTCCGGACCTTTCCATTGGGCATTCAAACCCTGGGGTCGCTTTCGATGGACTCGGGTTCTATGGAATAATCCATGCCTTCGTGTACCAGAGGGATTGGCGACACACTCCAGGGTGTCCGGGGGCCGAAGCATCATCAGGACGTCGAGCGATGCCGCCCGGGACCGGCCCGGCGTCTCCCACAGGAAACCCAACAGCTTTGCGAGGAATGACCGTGGACGAAAACCGCAAGAAGGCCCTGTCCGCCGCACTGGGGCAGATCGAGCGTCAATTCGGCAAGGGTGCCGTGATGCGCATGGGCGACAGCACCGCGGTGCGCGACGTGGAGGCCATCTCCACCGGTTCGCTGGCCCTGGACATCGCGCTGGGCATCGGCGGACTGCCCAAGGGCCGCGTGGTGGAGATCTACGGGCCGGAATCCTCGGGCAAGACCACCCTGACGCTGCAGGTGATCGCCGAGTGCCAGAAGCAGGGCGGCACCGCCGCCTTCGTGGATGCCGAGCATGCCCTGGACCCCGGCTACGCCGAGAAACTGGGCGTGAACGTGGACGACCTGCTGGTCTCCCAGCCCGACACCGGCGAGCAGGCGCTCGAGATCGCGGACATGCTGGTGCGCTCCGGCGCCGTGGACGTGGTGGTGGTGGACTCCGTGGCCGCGCTCACGCCCAAGGCCGAGATCGAGGGCGAGATGGGCGACACCCATGTGGGCCTTCAGGCGCGGCTCATGTCCCAGGCGCTGCGCAAGCTCACCGCCAACATCAAGCGCTCCAACACGCTGGTGATTTTCATCAACCAGATCCGCATGAAGATCGGCGTCATGTTCGGCAACCCCGAGACCACCACCGGGGGCAACGCGCTCAAGTTCTATTCCTCCGTGCGCCTGGACATCCGCCGCATCGGCGCCATAAAAAAGGGCGACGAGGTGATCGGCAACGAGACCCGCGTGAAGGTTGTCAAGAACAAGGTGGCCCCGCCCTTCAAGCAGGCGGAGTTCGAGATCCTCTATGGCGAGGGAATCTCGCGCCTCGGCGAGGTCATCGACATGGGCGTCAAGGACGGCATCGTGGACAAGTCCGGGGCCTGGTACAGCTACAACGGCGAACGCATCGGCCAGGGCAAGGACAATGCCCGGACCTTCCTGAAGGAGCATCCGGAGATGGCCGGAGAGATCGAGCGCCAAATCCGCGAGAAGCACCTGCCCAAGCGCGTGCCGCAGGCGGATGAGGCGGAATCGGTCGAAGCCTGAACGTCAGCCCGATCCGTACGCCCATGCCGTGCGGCTGCTGGCGCGTCGGGAGCACAGCCGGGCGGAACTGCGGCGCAAGCTCACCCACAAGGGCCATGAGCCCGACGCGGTGGACGAGGCCCTGGAACGGCTCGTCGCGGAACGGTATCAGAGCGATGCCCGCTTCGTGGAAACCTTTGTTCGCCACCGGGTCCAACAGGGTTATGGGCCGGTGCGCATCGCCGGCGAACTGCGCGAACGCGGCGTGGATGAGGCCGACGCCGAGGAGGGTCTCCGCGCCGCCGAAGTGGACTGGCAGTCGCTGGCCCGTGACACCGCCCGCAGACGTTTCGGCGACGCACCCGCCGGGGATGCCCGGGAATGGGCAAAGCGGGCGCGGTTCCTGCAATATCGGGGCTTTCCCGCCGACATGGTCCGGCGGGCGCTGAAAGGATGATTCAAAGTTCAAAGTTCAAAGTTCAAGGTTCAAGGAACTGGCGGGCCTTCCCGTTGAACTTTGAATTTTGAACCTTGAACTTTGAACGTGATTGCACCGAGACCTTTATGAAAAGCGCTGAACTCAGAACAAGCTTTCTGGAATACTTCAGGTCCAAGGGCCATGAGGTGGTCGCCTCGAGCCCGCTGATTCCGGCCAATGACCCGACCCTGCTGTTCACCAACGCGGGCATGGTGCAGTTCAAGGATGTGTTCCTGGGCCACGAGCAGCGTCCCTACAGGCGGGCCACCAGTACCCAGCGCTGCGTGCGTGCCGGCGGCAAGCACAACGACCTGGAGAACGTGGGCTACACCGCCCGGCACCACACCTTCTTCGAGATGCTGGGCAACTTCAGCTTCGGCGACTACTTCAAGCGCGAGGCCATCGAGTACGCGTGGGAGTATCTGACGCAGGTGCTGCGGATCCCGGAGGAGAAGCTCTGGGTGACGGTCTTCGAGGACGACGACGAGGCCGCCGACATCTGGCTCAGCGAGTTGGGCGTGAACCCCGAACGCTTCTCGCGCATCGGCGCCTCGGACAACTTCTGGGCCATGGGCGACACCGGTCCCTGCGGGCCCTGCACCGAGATCTTCTACGATCACGGCCCCGAGGTGCCCGGCGGCCCGCCCGGCACGCCCGAGGCCGACGGCGACCGCTACATCGAGATCTGGAACCTGGTGTTCATGCAGTACGACCGGGACAAGAGCGGCGAGCTCAGACCGCTGCCCAGCCCCTCCGTGGACACCGGCATGGGCCTCGAACGCCTGGCCGCCGTGATGCAGGGCGTGCATTCCAATTACGAGATCGACCTGTTCCGGAACCTGATCCGCGCCATCAATGACCTGGCCAGGGACGCCGACCCGGAGAGCCCTTCGCTGCGCGTGATCGCCGACCACATCCGCTCGTGCAGCTTTCTCATCACCGACGGCGTGATGCCCGCCAACGAGGGCCGCGGCTACGTGCTGCGCCGGATCATCCGCCGCGCCGCCCGCCACGGCCACAAGCTGGGTCTCACCGATCCCTTCTTCCACCGCCTGGTGGGGCCCCTGGCCGCGGAGATGGGCGAGGCCTTCCCGGAACTGGTCAAGGCACAGCCCACGGTGGAGCGGGTGCTGCGCCAGGAGGAGGAGCGCTTCGCCGAGACCCTGGAGAAGGGCCTGCGCATCCTGGAGGAGGACATCGCCGGGCTCGAGGGCACCGAGATTCCGGGCAGCACCATCTTCGTGCTCTACGATACCTATGGCTTCCCGGTGGATCTCACCGGAGACATCGCCCGCGAGCGCGGCCTCACCCTGGACATGGCGGGATTCGAGGCGGCGATGGAGGGACAGCGCGAGCGCGCACGCGCCGCCAGCCACTTCGAGGCGGACTATCACGGCAAGCTCGAGATCGAGGGCGAAAGCACCTTCACCGGCTATGACCACCTCGACGGCAGCGGCCGTGTCACGGCCCTGTTCAGGAACGGCGAGCCGGTGGATGCCCTGGAATCCGGTGATCACGGGCTGGTGGTGCTGGACGAGACTCCGTTCTACGCGGAATCCGGCGGGCAGGTGGGTGACACCGGCGAACTGCTCGCCGACGGCGTGCTCTTCGAGGTCACCGACACCCGCAAGCACGGCGCCGCCCATGCCCACGTGGGGCGCGTGGTGGAAGGGCGCATCGCCAAGGGCGAACGGCTCGGCGCAAAGGTGGACAAGGCCCGCCGCCAGGCGGTGGTGCTCAACCATTCCGCCACCCACCTGATGCACGCGGCGCTGCGCGAAGTGCTCGGCGATCATGTGCAGCAGAAGGGCTCCCTGGTGGCGCCCGACCGGCTGCGCTTCGACTTCTCCCATTTCCAGCCGCTGACGGCGCAGGAGCTGGAGCGCATCGAGCGCCTGGTGAACGAGGCCATCCGCGCCAATGCCGAGACCGAGGCCCGCGTCATGCCCCTGCAGGAGGCCCTGGATGCCGGCGCCATGGCGCTGTTCGGCGAGAAGTACGGGGATGACGTCCGGGTCCTGTCCATGGGCGGTTTCTCCACGGAACTGTGCGGCGGCACCCACGTGCGCCGCACCGGCGACATCGGCATATTCAAGATCGTCTCCGAATCCGGCGTGGCCTCCGGCATCCGCCGCATCGAGGCGGTGACCGGCGAGAACGCGCTCAACTACATCGGCGAGACGGAGAAGAACCTCTCCCGTGTGGCGGAGCTGGTCAGGGCCGGCCGGGGCGACCTGGACGAGAAGGTGGGCCAGCTTGTGGAGCGCACCCGCCAGCTTGAGAAGGAGCTCGAGGGCCTCAAGGGCAGGCTGGCCAGTCAGGCCGGCTCGAACCTCGCGGACCAGGCCGTGGATGTGGGCGGCATCAAGGTGCTGGCCGCGCACCTGGAAGGGGCCGATCCGAAGTCCCTGCGCGAGACCGTGGATCAGCTCAAGAGCAAGCTGGGCGAGGCCGCCGTGGTCCTGGCCACGGTCAGCGACGGCAAGGTGAGCCTGGTGGCCGGCGTCACCAAGGGGCAGACCGGGCGCATCAAGGCGGGTGACCTGGTCAACGCCGTGGCCACCCAGGTGGGCGGCAAGGGCGGCGGGCGCCCGGACATGGCCATGGCCGGCGGCTCCGACGCGGCCGCCTTGCCGGGTGCCCTGGCCTCGGTGCCCGACTGGATCCGCGAGCGTCTGAACTGAAACATCCTCTTATAAACCGTCCGGATTCGTGATTTAATGGCCGCCCTGAATTGCGGCACTGCACAAAATCTGTGAGCCGGACACGGGCACTGACATGGCATTGATCGTTCAAAAATACGGCGGCACCTCGGTAGGCAGCGTGGAGCGTATCCAGCACGTGGCCGAGAAGGTGCTGGAGCATCGCCGGCAGGGGCACGACGTGGTGGTGGTGGTCTCCGCGATGAGCGGCGAGACCGACCGCCTGCTCGGCCTGGCGCGGGAGATCAACCCGAGACCCCAGGGCCGGGAACTGGACGTGCTGCTGTCCACCGGCGAGCAGGTCACCATCGCGCTGCTGTCCATGGCGCTGGAAGGCCGGGGCTGCCCCGCGCGCTCCTATACCGGCGCCCAGGTGCACATCCTCACCGACAGCGCCCACAACAAGGCGCGCATCCGCGATATCGACGGCGCCCGGGTGCGCCGCGACCTGGCCGATGGCAACGTGGTGGTGGTGGCGGGCTTCCAGGGCGTGGACGAACACGGCAACATCACCACCCTGGGGCGCGGTGGCTCCGACACCACGGCCGTGGCCCTGGCCGCCGCCCTGAAGGCGGACGAGTGCCAGATCTACACCGACGTGGACGGCGTCTACACCACTGACCCCCGGGTCGTGCCCGAGGCCCGGCGCCTGGAGCGCATCACCTTCGAGGAAATGCTGGAAATGGCCAGCCTAGGCTCCAAGGTGCTGCAGATCCGGGCGGTGGAGTTCGCCGGCAAGTACAACGTACCCCTGCGTGTGCTGTCCTCTTTCAGAGAAGGACCTGGCACACTGATCACATTTGAGGAAGACGGCATGGAACAGGCGCTGATTTCCGGCATTGCGTTCAACCAGAACGAGGCGCAATTGACCATACTCGGTGTACCCGATCAGCCCGGTGTGGCGCATCGCATCCTGGGCCCCATCTCCGACGCCAACGTCGAGGTGGACATGATCGTGCAGAACGTGGGTGCTGACGAGACTACGGATTTCACGTTCACGGTGCACCGCAATGATTACGACAAGGCCCTGGCGATCCTGCAGGGCCTGTCCGGAGAACTGGCCGCCCGAAAGATTTCGGGCGACCCGAAGATCGTGAAGATTTCGCTGGTGGGCGTGGGCATGCGCTCCCACGCCGGCATCGCCAGCAGGATGTTCGAGGCGCTGGCCCGGGAAGGGATCAACATCCGCATGATCTCCACCTCGGAGATCAAGGTATCCGTGGTTGTTGACGAGAAATACCTGGAACTCGGTGTCAGGGCCTTGCACGATGCCTTCGAACTGGAGAATCCGCAGCAGGGACGTTAGAAGCCATAAAATGCGGGGTGTTCGGGGCAAGGAGTGCCGGAGTCAGAGAAGCCGGCAATTGGACCCAGGTGATTGAAGCAAATGGAGTAAGGACTATGTTGATTCTGACCCGTCGAGTAGGAGAGACGCTCATGATCGGTGACGAGGTTTCCGTCACCGTGCTGGGCGTGAAGGGTAACCAGGTGCGTATCGGCATCAATGCACCCAAGGACGTGGCGGTGCATCGCGAAGAGATCTACGACCGCATCAAGCGTGAAGGTGACGAAGAGCCGGCGGCGTCCGGCAACTGAAGCCCGCGAGACTTTACCTGCCATGGAGCGGCGGGTATTCTAACCGGCCTGAACCGCCGGTCACGGGCGGATTCGGAGAGATGGCCGAGCGGTCGAAGGCGCTCCCCTGCTAAGGGAGTATGGGTCAAAAGCCCATCGAGGGTTCGAATCCCTCTCTCTCCGCCATATTCAAATGCAAGGGGCCCCGGGTTTTTCGGGGCCCCTTGCATTTGAATATGCATGAAGGCGTGATTCGAACCCGAGAGAATGGAGATGATGGGTTCGACGGGCGTAGCGAAGCGTAGCCCGAACGCTGCCGCGCAGCGGCGGCGGCCCGGAGGGTGAGGCGCGGCAGCGCCGAATAATCCCTCTCTCTCCGCCATATACTTGCAAGCCCCGGATTTCCGGGGCTTTTTCGTTGGTGCGCCATCCTTGAGCGTGAACGCCGGGCGTCTCGCCCCGGAAGGTCGGTCATTCCGCGGCCCTTTGCGCCGCGGCGGGAATGGCGATATCTTCGACTGACGCCCAAGGAAAAGGCGCGCCATGACGGCAACCCCACAGGCCGGTGATCACCCCTCAGTCCGTATCAAGCGGGCTCAGCACCCCCATCCCGCCGCGATTCAGCACATGGGTATAGATCATCGTCGTGGAGACGTTGGCATGCCCCAGCAGCTCCTGGACCGTGCGTATGTCCTGCCCGCGCTCAAGCAGATGGGTGGCGAAGCTGTGGCGCAGGGTGTGGCAGCCGACGCGTTTCTGGATATCGCAGGCGGCCGCCGCCCGCCTTATCGCCCTCTGCAAGGCGCTTTCGTGGAGATGGTGGCGGCGGATGGCGCCGCCGTAGGGATCGATGGCCAGACGCCCGGCGGGAAAGAGAAACTGCCATCCGAGTTCGCGCCCGGCATTGGGGTACTTGCGGTTCAAGGCGCCCGGCAGCACGACTTCGCCGTATCCGGCGGCGAGATCCTTCTCGTGCAGCTCCCGCACCGTTTCGATCTGCTTGCGCAGCTCGTCGGCCAGGGAATCGGGCAACGGAACGTAGCGGTCCTTGTTGCCCTTGGCCCGGCGTACGTGGATACGGCGATAGTCGAAATCGACATCCTGCACCCTCAGCCGCAGGCCTTCGAGCAGCCGCATTCCGGTGCCATAGAGCAGGGATGCGATCAGTCGATGGACGCCATCAAGGCCGGACAGCAGGGCCTTCACTTCGGCCCGGCTGAGTACCACCGGAACGGTGCGCGGGCGCCTGGCCCGCACGAATCCTTCCAACTCGCCCAGCCTCTTTCCAAAAACCTGTTCATAAAGAAAGACCAGTGCGCAGAGCGCCTGATTCTGCGTGCTGGCGCTGACCCGCTTTTTCACTGCGAGGTGTTCGAGAAACGCCCGCACCTGCGCCGCCGCGGTCTCCTGAGGGAGGCAGTTGGAACAGAACAGCAGAAAACGGCAGATCTACTGCTCGTAGTTCTGCTCGGTGCGGTAGGCATAACCGCGCCTGCGGATCTCGGAAGTGAAGCGCAGCAGCAGGTCGCGATGCGCTGTGCGCACCTCGTTGAGCGGTCCGTCGCTCCTGCGCTCCTTGATGTAGGAAAGCTCCTCCGGAGAAAGCTGCCGCGCCGTCGTGGGGTGGTCGGCATCAAGCTCGCGGGCCGAGTCCAGCCAGTACTGCCAATCGACCGCATCGGAGGCCGGCGTTCTCAGCAGATCGCGGTAGAGAATGCGGATGGCTGCAATACGCTGCGAAAACTGCCAGCCCGGAAGGCATCGTTCGCGGCCCAACACATCAAGGTAGGCCTCAATATCGGCCCCGGAGAGGCTCCTGATCCTGCGGCCCTTCTGCTCCTTGATGAAGGCCTCGACGTGCCTGACATACCATCGCCGCTGGCGCTCCGGAATGCCGTTTTTTGCGAGGAGACTCAGGTAGTTGTCGAAAAACCGGGCTGCGGCGTCAGAAGCGCGGGGAGGGGTGTTAGGCATGTGACATCTCCTTGTCGAAATCGCGGGCGTCCTGCCCGGAAAAGCCGGAATGCGCGGCTATGCTAAGACGCGGCACTGATTATTGCAATACGACGCAGCGGCACTATTGCCATTACGACCGCCGTCACCGAAATGACTGTTATACGGTATGAAGGATGACTCCCGAGACATGAACGACTACTTTCGAGATAGCGGTAGGGAAACCCTTTCTGATCGAGCGTTTGCATATGATCTGAAAGGGGTGAACCTGAAGAATAAACAGTTTGAGCGCCCAGTTGCTACGAAGAAGCGCTTTACGGACTGTGATTTCAGTTACTCCCAGTTTGACTCGGCGTACCTGCGTAATTGCATTTTCGATTCATGCAAATTTATTGGGTGCAAGTTCACAAGCTCGAACCTCAGGGGTAGTAGGTTTGAAGGATGTGTATTCGATTATGCGGAGTTCTCTCAAACACAGGTAGAGCCCGAAATTCTCGATACAGGGTGTCCCGGGCAGGAGAATCTTCAACAAAAGTTTGCCAGAACGCTTAGGGTAAATTTTAATCAAATTGGAGATGCCGTTGCGGCGAATAAAGCAATTAAGATTGAATTAGAAGCAGCCCGTGTCCATTTGTACAAAGCATGGCGATCTCGGGAGTCTTACTACCGAAAGAAGTATCCGGGTTTGAAGCGCGCTAGAGCTTTTTTAGAGTGGCTCGAGTTTATCCTCCTTGACGCGTTCTGGGGTAATGGTGAAAGCTCGCTAAAGCTACTTCGAACATTTTTCGTTGCCCTGTTTGCCATTGCGGTAGGTGAAGTATATTTCCTCAAGGATCCGTATGTCTTGGCTAGCTATGCAGAGGCGATAAATAATGCTCCACAGGTGTTCCTTGGCATCGTGAAACCGAGTGAATTCTCAGGCCTTGTCTTGGCGGGTATCGCAGTCGTGAGGTATGTAATGCTCGCTTGTTTGGTATCTATTCTAGTTAAACGTTTTAGCCGACGATAATGCATATATACGCCTTTGGCTCAATCTGTCGTGGAGACATATCTGTTGATTCAGATATCGACCTGCTCGCTCTTGTGAAAGGGCGTGATTCTCGCCTCAGTCCAGGAAAGTTCTCCATTTATTCGTACACACGAATAAAGGAGCTATGGGATTCAGGTAATGCCTTTGCTTGGCACCTGTCTCTTGAAAGTCGGCTGATCTACAGTGCGGATGGCGTAGACTTTCTTAAAAGTTTGGGGGAGCCGCGCGAATATACGGCAGGGCCAGAAGATTGTGCAAGGTTTCGAGATATATTTGAGGAATCGTTACAATCTGTGCGATCAGGATCTCCTAGCTTAGTTTTTGAGTTATCAACAATTTTTCTGGCTTTGCGTAATATTGCTACTTGCTATTCCCTTGCAAGAACGGAGATCCCGACCTTTGGGAGGGATTCGGCAAGAAGAATCGGATCAAGAAGTTTGAATATCTCAGATGAGGCGTACCAGTTGTTAATGCATGCCCGCATATTATCCACACGGGGTTCTGGAGAAGGGATTGGGGATGTCGAGCTCTCAGCCTTAATGCCGGAGTTACAGAAGTGCCGATGTTGGATTGATGAAATTAGTCATGAGGTTAAGTCAGATGGATGAGTTTGTAAGCCGAATGGCGACCCAGAGACAAGTTCTAGATCTGATCAATTCGCGACTCGACCTCAACGAGGAGTTGTTCGGCTTGTCGTCGAGTGCAATCGATCGTTGGGTTGCGTCTAATCAGCTTTCCCCGTCATCAGAGATTGTCCTGCAGGTGAAAGAAATATCCTCTGAGCTATTTTTTATGGCCACTCGTAGTCAAGAGCCTGTGAGTAGTGAGTACGAATTGAGACGAGAGAACATTTTTCAGGCGGTTAGAGCATTAGAAGGTATCGTATAACAAGTGGCTTTTGTCGGACGTGCCTACGCTGCGCTCCGGCCCGCCGCAAAGCCAAGCGTTAGGGGTCTTAGCCGACAATCGTGAGGATCGCATGGAAGAGAAATCGAACTATATTGAAGATGCGGTATCAATTGCCATTGCAAGCCACCTTGCTTTGTTGAGCTTCCCCTTCTTCAAACACTCGATTGTTCCTATTTCTAGAGGGCGAGAACGTTGGTTGGGTGCGGACGTCAGGTTGTTAAGTGGAAAAAGGTTCTTGCCATTTTACATGCAATTCAAGAGACCGTTTGCTCATACTGTGCCGAGTCGCGCTCAGATCATTAAAGATAGGAACAAGCTGACGCCGAAGCTTACAACTGCGCCTCGGACACTTTATTTCTCATTGCAGGAAAAACAAAAGCACCATAAGGACTTTCAGCATAATGTACTTTATAGGCTTCGTCAGAAGTTGCTGGGTCGCGGGATAGGTGATGCCGCATACGTTTGCCCCCTTTTTCTTGATAGGCAAACATATTTCTTTCAGGCACATATGGCTGGCCTAAAAAAATGGATTAGACACTGGCCGTCCAAGCCTTACGACCATGAGCACATAATTATAATGTCGGCGTTGGGCCCTACTGTGATAGAGGATATTCCATTGCTCGCTGAACACATATCGGTTCCGCCGCATACCACGGTTACTGACGCTAAACACAAATACAGTTTTACTGAAAAAGGTGATGAGGTTTGCTTTCACTCACCGAAGCATCTTCCCGAAGGAAGTTTTCTACTTTCTGCTTGGTTGAGAAAAATTGCTTCTGCGGCTGAGTCAGGAGATCGACCGCTTTATTTCAATGATAGTCTGGGCTTCCTGCGTGAGCTCGTTTCTGAAGCAATTGGAGAGAACAGTCCGGGCTTTGAATTGCCTAATGATCCCAGCCTTGCGTGGTATGTTTGGGGTGATTACCTGCATAAGCATTATGCAATTGAGCAGTACGGTGTCTTCGTTGATAACCCCTAACAATGTGCTGCACCGGAAAAATAGACTCGCTTACGCTCGCTATTTTCCGGTGAGCAAGGCGTTGGCCTCGTATTGGAAAGGGAGGAGTAGAGTTGGTTTGGTAAGCGCCGAGCAAGACTGGAAAGCGCGAGTTCTGTTTCGCGCAGGCGAGAAGTGAAGGCGCTGGTCTCCGTAAAAGCGCTTGTGTCAGTCGGCAGCTCCGGAGAAGGATGGCAAGTGTTGGAAAATGGAAAAGCAGTGAAGGCGGCTTCGCCAAACGATCAAGCAGCAGTGACGGATTGTTCGTATAGGCTCCGCTCACCGTGTTTCAGGAACGAAGCCGCCAACTTGTCAGAAAGGTTTGCGGCCAACAAGGCGCTCCAGGCGACCCTCCAGCCGCTGCGCGGCTTCCGGGCGCCAGAGCGCAGGCGTTAGGTGCTTATGAAGCCATACATAGGTGCTTTGTTGCTAGGCTTTTTGAGCCCAATTGTGTACTCGCAAGAGTACGTAGCAACCTTCATTATTACGTCTGAATGCGTTTCTTCGGTTGAAGTGAAAGCATCGAACCATGTCCCGGGGTGGGATCTAAGGATCACTCTCGAGGACGGAGCCGCAAGCGATTTGTATGAATTTAGTAGTGATCGGATAGGAAAGAGAATATTGCTCATTGACGGGAATGGAGCCGAAATATTGCGAGGCGGTGCAATTGTACGAGAGCCGCTACCATCCCCATTCGTGATTTCGGGAATTCAGGCAGAAGAGGAAGCGATTGAGGCAAGAAATGGAATACTTTCGTCAAGCGGATCATGCGGTCTCGGTGGCACTCATTAATGAAGCACCTAACCAGTCGCTCCAGCCGACGTCGGCGCTAACGCGCCTCCGCGGCTGAGCTTGATCGTTAGCGCGCCGCGCAAAGCGTGGCGCATCTGGTCGGGTGAGAGTCCCGACATGGTAAGGGTGAACCACCCACCATTACCGAGTGTTGCGCCTCTGGCGGAACGGTGCCTTGGTCACGAAGACTGGAGCATGCGTGAACAAGAGAGGTGAAGCGTACACAGGGTATGTTGCAGGCCGTTTGGAGACGTAGCTCCTTAGAGATGGAATCGCTTCGAAATGAACAGTCCCGGTTGGCCAGCGTTGTAACGCGCGTGAAGCCCATACGAAGCAGGCGCATTGGTGAGCCTGTAGAGAGCCGGCGGAGTTCTCAAGCTGCGGCATGTAACAAGAGATGCGTCATGAACGCGGGAGGCCCCATGGGCTCCAAGGGAAGGGTAAAGTACAGCGGACCGCTACAAACGGGAGGCTGGCTTGAAGGCCGATGGGGAGTCGGATCACTCCATAGTACTCGGAGACGGTAGGGCCGATCACATGGGGAAGGGAGTGACAGTCATGTGTAGCTTGCAAAGGCAACTCGCGCCGGACAATGTAGGGCCGGAGTACGACGAGCCAACCTTCTTGCAGGGACTATCTATGAGCAGCATTGCTGCTTCTACGAATGTGAGCATGATTGAAGAGCCCGGTGCGGGAAAACCGCACGCCGGGATCTGTGCAGGGGGCGCCGGGTAACCGGCGTCCCTACTGCGACGAGGGCAAATCAACTAAATGGCAACGGATAGTCCAAAGGGTAGTTTCGTGCGCTGGCAATCGACAACGATTGCTCAGCTTACCTATGCGGTGAATTTAGTCCTGGGTTTTTCTGTCGCCGCATTAGCGTTCCAGGTTACGACCCTTCTGAACAAAGAATTCAATCCTGTTTCCTGGCAGAAGTGCGCATTTTCTATTTCACTGTTGGCTCTTATGGTTTCGGTGGGGCTAGGTATCTGGTGCGTGGTCAATCGGCTTCGGGATTTTCGCGCCACGGCAAAAGTGGCAAGAATGCGAGAGCAAAAGAAATCAGACGAAGAGATGGGGCCTCTTCGTGTTCTGTCCGAGAAGCTCGGGAATAAAACATGGAGCATATTCTGGTGGCAAATCGGTACGTTTGGAGTGGGCGTGTTACTCCTCGTCTTGGGTATTGCCGGTTCTGTAAGTCAGAAACTGCTGTGAGCCAAATGCCCTCTAACAAGCGCGTGGAGTCGGACTCGCTACGTCGGCGCTTCGCGCCGCCTCCGCTCGCCGCTCACGCGCAGCGTTATGGCGAATTAGGATAGATAGATGGAAAACCTGTTTGCCTTTCTCAATCAGAACTCCGGTGCACTGACCGTCGTTTTCACCGGGTTTGTCACCTTGGCCACGCTAGTTTATGCCGTGCTTACCGCAGTATTGGTTGTTGAGACCAGAAAGCTTCGACAAGCACAAACCGAGCCTCGTATAGAAATTACCGTTGATGCGCTTGATTTTGCGGTGAATATAGTTCGTTTGTGCGTCCGAAACATCGGCGAGGGGCCCGCGAAGAATGTCAAATTCGAACCAGCGGTGATTGACGGAGGCGAGGCCGCAGAGAGTCTGTTAGAAGAGTTTCTATCGCCGAATTTCTTCCAAACAGGTCTTAGATATTTCGGCCCGGGTCAATACCGGTTCTCGGGGTACACCCAGACAAACCAAGATTTTGAGGCGAAGGCTAGCTCTGCTCTATGTTTTAAAGTTACGTACGAGAGCGCCACAGAGAAAAAGTATGTGGAAGAGATAGTTGTTGATATGGCGGAGTTGCGTGGACGTTATCAGCTTGGTAAGCCGAACCTTTATTCTATCGCGAAAAGTATGGAAAAGATCCAGAAAGACCTTCATCACATTACGACGGGCTTCAAGCGAATTAAGGTCGATGGCTATGATAGCGATGATCGAGAGCGAGAGGAGAAGGAACGGGAAGAGTGGAGGCGCGAGGCAGCAGCAGAGCTGGAGCGCCATAACAAGTAAGTCAAGCGGACGCTCGTAACCTCGCGCCGCTTACTTAAGCGTTGAGACTGTCGAATAACGCGCCAACCGCTTAGAATTACGGACAAAGCAGAGATAGACCCCCGCCAACAGCGGTTAGTCGCACAGGGAGGGACGGATGCCCCGCTACAAGCCGACCAATCTC
>NZ_KB900536.1:2613-2900 GCF_000378965.1 Thioalkalivibrio thiocyanodenitrificans ARhD 1 | reverse complement strand
CCGGCGTGTCTTCCACGTGGGAGGACCGCGTCCCGAACGGAATTCCCGTTTCACTCATGGTGAATCCGAAAGTAAACCGGCCGATGCTTCTCAATCCAGAAATTCGACAGTCTCGTTAGAAGAGCCTATGGAACATTTGTCTAGGGAAGCTTTCTTAGCTGCATTTCTTGCAGAGTGGGATGCTCGGCTTCAAGCGGACCCCGTCAAGCTACACGAGGCCTATGCAAACAATCGCGCTTGGACTGACTACGTCCTTTCATATAAAGGATTCTTGAACGCTGTTGGAG
>NZ_KB900536.1:0-2513 GCF_000378965.1 Thioalkalivibrio thiocyanodenitrificans ARhD 1 | reverse complement strand
TTGAGAGAAAGATTAGGAAGTTACTCTCTATGCAGAAAAAGGTTAGGGGCTACATTCCAGAACCCCAGGGCGTCGAGTACTTATTTCTCCGTGCGTGCCGAAAGGAACCCAGGGGCACCATTTTTTGGAAGTGGTCTTCTAACAAGTCGCTGCAGCCGACCCCGCTAACGCGCGGCGGCTGAGCTAAAGCGTTATGTGCTCGATAATGGAGGTGATGAATTATGAGTACTGCTAAAGAAGAGATAAAAGCGCTTCTGGATAAACTCCCTGACGATTGTTCATTGGAAGATGTCCAGTATCACCTATACGTGGTGGAGAAGATCCACAGGGGAATCGAGCGCGCCGAAAAGGAAGGGACGCTTAGCCAGGACGAGGTCGAAAGGAAACTCGGTAAATGGACCGCGAAGTAAAGTGGTCGCCGGAGGCAATCGAGGACCTCGAAGCCATCGCCGAATATATCGCACGGGATTCTGAGTATTACGCTCGGGCTGTTGTTACCGAAATATTGTCGGTTTCACGGAGCACCGGCGGGTTTCCTTTGATTGGCCGCATCGTCCCAGAGATTGGGGATGAGCATATTCGAGAGCGATTCATTTACAGTTATCGATTAGTTTATCGGGTCGAATCCGTGAGAATTCTGATTGTGGCAGTGATACATGGGAAACGATTGCTTGAGAATATCGCGGAACGGTTCGAAGGCAGCACATAACAAGCCCATCCAGCCGACGCCAAAAAGCGGCGCGGCTGATGGGCGGCGTTATAAGGCAAATTAGCAGGGGTAAAATATTAATACTATTTATAGCATCGGATTTGTTCTAATTGCCGCAGCGATCGGTTTTTCCCTTTACATTAGAACAGGGCAAGATCTTAATTCGTTGCTTATAGCAATTTACGTTTCTGGCTTTCTCGCACTTTCTGGCTTATTTATCGTATATCCAGGAGGTGCAAAAGTCAGAAGTGAACGGGGTGATAAAGTCAAGGTTGGAAATATAAATAATCTATCCAAAGGCCAAACTTTGACTCTGTTTATTTGGTTTATTGTCATTGGTGCTTATCTAATCTACCGAATAGAATTTAAATATGCTTTATAACAAGCAATTTGTGTTCGCCCCCTACGGTCGCTTGGACGCCGCAAAATAACGCGGCGCCACACAATTGAACGTTATGTTCCAAAGGACACTACATGAGTAAGAAGTCGGCTCGGGTGATGCGATTTCGAATCACTTTGAATGGAATCGATCCGCCGGTTTGGCGAAAGATCGATGTCCCAGAGACGTACTCCTTCTGGGATCTACACGTTGCCATCCAGGATTCTATGGGCTGGCTGGACTACCACCTTCATTCGTTCAATCCGCCTCGGAGGCATGGCCGCAAAAAATATAAGGTCGGAATTCCTGATGACGAATTTGATGATGGAACGGTGGCGGGATGGGAGGTTCCGATATCGAACTTTTTCATGGAGGTCGGAGACACGCTGGAATACGAGTACGACTTCGGGGATGGATGGTGCCATGAAGTCATTCTCGTCGGGATCCTCCTAAAGGAGCCAAGCCTGAAGTACCCGCTGTGCGTTGATGGCCGGAGAGCCTGCCCTCCCGAGGATTGCGGAGGGATCGGAGGATACGAGGAGCTCCTTGAGGTCCTTGCTGATTCTTCTCACGAGGAGCACGAAGGGATGGTGGAGTGGTTGAAAGGCCACGCCAAGAACTATTGGCCGTACAAGCCAGACGAGTTCGAACCCACGTCGGTGAAGTTCGATGATCCGAAGAGGCGGTTCAAAATCGCGTTCTCGCAGCCATGAGGGTTTAGGACATAACAAGGGCGATGGAGTCCGACGCTTGACCGCTCCCGCCCTCCGCTGCCGCTCCGGTTGGTCGCCGTCAAGCGCGGCTCATCGCCAACGTTAGAAGAGCCTATGGAACATTTGTCTAGGGAAGCTTTTTTAGCTGCATTTCTTGCAGAGTGGGATGCTCGGCTTCAAGCGGACCCCGTCAAGCTACACGAGGCCTATGCAAACAATCGCGCTTGGACTGACTACGTCCTTTCATATAAAGGATTCTTGAACGCTGTTGGAGAAAGGCTGAAAGAAACACTGCCAGACATCACCTATTCGAAGGAAATATACAGCATAGATGCAATGTATGTGGGTGGAGAGAATCTATTCCGCTCCAACATGTGCTACCCCTCAAAGATCTATGCTCTCATCGAACATGAGAATGCGTTCAATCTTGAGGAAGAGATGTGGAAGTTGATTTTTTGGCGTTCCCATCTGAAAGTTCTTATTTGTTACGACTACAATGATTACGATAAGACATCGACAGCGAAATCTAAGTGGCTTGAGAGAAAGATTAGGAAGTTACTCTCTATGCAGAAAAAGGTTAGGGGCTACATTCCAGAACCCCAGGGCGTCGAGTACTTATTTCTCCGTGCGTGCCGAAAGGAACCCAGGGGCACCATTTTTTGGAAGTGGTGAGCGGCCGGGAAGATAGGTAACCAAATAGTCGGGAGACATG